>NZ_JBFSUL010000037.1:0-47303 GCF_041467395.1 Vibrio sp. 10N.247.310.98
CTTCTTCTTGAAGATAAAAGCGGCTTTCCCCGGAAAGCCGCGATGAACCTTTTTTTTGCCTTCAAACACACATCTTCTTTGTAATTGGTAAGTTTAGCCAACCTATCCATTCTTACCAATATTTATATACAATTCATAGCGATAGCGTGACTAAAACACAGCTCTCGTTCAATCTTATGGGTATTCATCCCACTGAGATTCATCGTTCTTCATCCTGCCCCTGTCTTTTATCACGATAGCGCTCCATTGCCATCATTATTTTTCTAGTTTCAACTATACGCTCAACGCTTGTTTATACTCGAAACACGTTAATGCACCAAAATTCGTCAATGGTTCGAGCGATGCCATTATTGCAATAATCGTATCAAGGCATAGAAACACACCAACCCTTTCAGGTGCTGAATTAGATCAACATTGCTGTATATGACAAACGTATTAATCTTGTTTAACGCCACCAAATATCCATACAATAATTGTGCAATTTTGAGAGTTCCAGTCACAGTTACGACGAAAAAAGCAAAAACTTGACCTAAAACAATAGCGGAACTGGATAACTTATTTTATAATGCGAATTAATGTTTCAGAACACTATAAAATTTTATTTCTAGGGGCAAAATCAATGAGACTTATTCCATTAAGCAACAAAGCTAAAGTAGGTAAATGGGCTGCTCGTCATATCGCAGATTCAATCAACAAGTTCGCTCCAACGGCTGAGCGTCCATTTGTACTAGGTCTTCCTACTGGTAGCACACCTCTAACTACTTACGCTGAGCTAATTGAACTTTACAAAGCTGGCGAAGTTAGCTTCAAGCACGTTGTAACATTCAACATGGATGAGTACGTTGGCATCGACCCTAACCACCCAGAGTCTTACCGCACATTCATGCACGAGAACTTCTTCAACCACGTTGATATCCAAGCAGAAAACATCAACCTGCTAGACGGCAAAGCTGAAGATATCGATGCTCACTGTGCAGCATACGAAGAGAAAATCCGTTCATACGGCAAAATCAACCTGTTCATGGGCGGCGTAGGCATCGACGGTCACATCGCATTCAACGAACCAGGTTCTTCTCTATCTTCACGCACTCGTATCAAAACGTTGACTGAAGACACTCGTATCGCGAACTCTCGTTTCTTCGATGGCGACATCAACCAAGTTCCTAAATACGCACTAACTATCGGTGTTGCGACTCTTCTAGATGCAGAAGAAGTGATGATCCTTTCTCTAGGCCACAACAAAGCTCAAGCGCTTCAAATGGCTATCGAAGGTTCTGTAAACCACATGTGGACTGTTACAGCTCTACAGATGCACCGTAAAGCTATCATCGTTGCTGATGAGCCAGCTCAACAAGAGCTAAAAGTTAAGACTCTACGCTACTTCCAAGAGCTAGAAGCTGAGAACATCCAAGACCTATAATTCCTATAGTCTTGAATAGCAGGGCGTTTTTATAAAGAGAGCGTCTTGAATAGAAAAAGCCACTGAATGTGGCTTTTTTTGTGCCTGCTGCTTTTGTATTTAATGGGAAGATATTTCGGATATTTTTTAGAAGCACAAAAACAACAAAGCGATTTCTCCAACGAGAGAAACCGCCATCATTTTAATCTTTGTATTGAAACGAACGAACAGCTACAAGTTATGTAGGATGTGAAACAAGATAAGCAGAGCTGCAAACTAGAGCTAAGAGCTCAGCGCGTTATCTCGGCATAGGGTAGTGATAATGTCAGTGATAGCTAATACGATCGTCGACTTCACCTTTTGATTATGTCGCCCCAAGAACATTTCAAGCATTGGGCCAGACATCGTTTCCACCATCTCCGCGTCATATTCGATAGGCATAATACGCTGAATCGCGTGCACCTTGTTGAGCTCAAATATCACATCAACTTCTGTAAAGCTGGTGTCTTCACCCTGTATTTTCGCCCACTCTTTCAAGGTAACGAAAACCTCTAGATCGTCGTAGAGTTCTTTACTGATCACGCCAAGTCCGAGTAGCAACTTAGCACGAATCATGATCTCGCCTAACGGCCCACCACTGTTGAGAAGTGGCTCGACAACGAACTTAATTGCAGTGTCGTCTTTCTTAAAGATGTTTTTTAATACGGCATCTACCGTGTCGTCCAATGCATCATAAGCAGCCATTAGGCAGGCGCTAGCACTCTCAGCTTCCGAAAGGGCTTCGAGTAATTCAGTTTCATGGCTTGTTTGTATTGGCATAACGGCTCGACAATAAGAAAGTGCCACTGGTGTGGCACTTTGATGGTTTATCATTTCAATGCTAGATAAGCTTCTTCCGCTAGTTTAACAACTTCTGAGTCACTATTCAGCTCAGAATAATGCGCTAATGTCTCAGCAAAGCCTTTTTCTGCGAACATTGCTTGAAGTTCAACCGCTTGTGGGTCGTCTTCGTTCTTGTAATGGAACGCAGCAGCGATTGCTTTTACTAGGTGAGCATTCGGTAGGCCGTACTCTAATGTACCGTTTAGAGGCTTAACTAGGCGGTCTTGCGGGCTCAGTTTACGAATTGGCTGACGACCAACGCGGTCTACTTCATCACGTAGGAACGGGTTAGCAAAACGACCTAGAATCTTTTGGATGTAAGCAGCGTGTGCTTCTGGATCAAAGCCGTAACGCTTAATCAGAACCGCACCACTCTCTTCCATCGTCGCTGTTACTTCAGCGCGGATTACGTCATCTTCGATAGAGTCTTTAATAGTCTCATGACCTGCAAGCACACCAAGGTATGCCGTTACCAAGTGACCTGTGTTTAGCGTGAACAGTTTACGCTCAACGAAAGCCATTAGGTTATCAGTGCATTCCATTCCTGGGATGTTTGGAATCTCACCTTTGAATTGTGTTTGATCTACGATCCACTCGCTGAACGTTTCAACCGTTACCGCTAGAGGATCTGTTTCGCCCGCTTCTGCCGGTGGAACAATACGGTCAACCGCAGAATCAACAAAGCCAATGTGCTCTTCAGTGAACGCTTTCATTTCATCAGAAAGGTGCTCTAACACGGCTGCTTTTAATTGGCTAGTACCGCGAACCATGTTCTCTGCCGCGATGATGTTCATTGGTGCAGTGTTGTTTGCTGCTGCACGCTTTTCAATGCCTTGAGCGATAGACTTAGAGATGATTTTAAGAACCGTAGGGCCCACTGCAGTCGTCACAAGATCAGACTCAGCAATGCAATCTACTACTGCGCTTGTCGCTGAGTTTACTGCTGTCACGTTCTTAACAACTTCGACAACACACTCTTCGCCAACAATCTTAACTGGGTATTCTTGGCGTTCAATTAACGCATTTACAACCGTTTCATTTACGTCAGCAAACGTAACCTTCATACCAGCATCAGAAAGAAGCTTACCAATGAAACCACGACCGATATTACCTGCACCAAAATGTAACGCTTTCATAATTTTGACCTTATAAATATTTGAATCTAGATAGCTAACTGCTCAACAACATGCCTTGACGATGTGCCCTAGGCATTAAGCAGTAAGCTATTCAGACTGAATCTTGTTAGAAAGATTAAGACCGAAAATGAGGCCAGTAGGGGGATACCGGCCTCCTTCACTCAGGAGCTTGACTAGAGCTTTTTAGTTTCCGTTGAGAATACGTAGAACATCAGCAGGGTTTGTTGTGTTCTGTAGGCATTCCACAGCTTCTTCATCATCGAGTGAATTGGTAATAGCCATCAGCACCATGTTGTGCTCATCGCCTTGTGCGGCAATACCGATAACCATCTTCGCGATATCATCTTCATCTTCGCCCCACTGAATACCTTCAGGGTACTGACAGAAAACGATGCCGGTTTTTTGTACGTACTGTTTCGCTTCGATTGTGCCGTGTGGTACTGCGATAGACTCACCTAGGTAAGTAGACACAAGCTCTTCACGAGCAAACATGCCATCTACGTATTCTGGTGATACGTTGCCAAGTTTTACTAATTGTTCGCCAGCAAACTTGATTGCGTCTTCTTTTTGAGTCGCTTTAAGGCCAAGGAAGATGCTGTCGTCAGTGAGTGCAAGCTTGTTGCCTTCTTGCGCTGGAGCTGCTGCAGGAGCCGGAGCTTCTACTTTCGCTTCACCACTTTGAGCATCGACAAGCTCGGCAACTAGTTGGTCGTATACGCCGCCGTCTAGGAAGTTGCTTAGAGACATATGCATCGCACCTGGCACAGTGCTACGAGCACGGTCTGTTAGGTCTTTATGCGTAATAACGATTTGCGAATCAGCCGGTAGGTTGTTGATTGCGTAGTTGGTTACTTCAATGTCTAGGCCAGCTGTTGCTACTTTCTTACGTAGTAGACCTGCACCCATTGCACTTGAACCCATACCCGCATCACACGCTACATAAACTGCTTTTACATCCGCTAGGTTTACGTTTGCTTCTGCTGCTGCACCTTTAGAAGACGCTTTCATGTCTTTCATTTGTGCAGAAGCTTTCTCTAGTGAATCTTCCTCATCATCTTGCGCTGATGTTTTAAGAAGGATTGACGCTACAACAAACGATACTGCCGTTGCTGCGATAACAGATAGAATCACGCCGATGTAAGAGCCTTTTGGCGTCATCAGTAAGACTGCGAAGATAGAACCTGGAGATGCTGGAGAGATAAGGCCAGAATCGAACATTACGTTAGTGAATACACCCGCCATACCACCTGCGATTACCGCAAGAATTAGACGTGGGTTCATTAGAACGTAAGGGAAGTAAATTTCGTGGATACCCCCTAGGAAGTGGATGATAGATGCACCAGCAGCAGATTGCTTCGCGCTACCTTTACCAAACACCATGTAAGCAAGTAGAAGACCAAAACCAGGACCTGGGTTTGCTTCGATTAAGAAGAAGATTGAACGACCAATCTCTTCAGATTGCTGGATACCTAGTGGAGAGAAGATACCGTGGTTGATTGCGTTATTTAGGAATAGAATTTTCGCAGGTTCAACAAAAATAGATGCTAGAGGTAATGCACCGGCTTCTACCATTGCGTTTACGCCAGCAGCAAGTCCGCCAGATAGAATCTTAACCGCAGGACCAATCACGATGAACGCGATGATCGCACAGATCATGCCGATGATACCCGCAGAGAAGTTATTCACTAGCATTTCGAAACCACTCTTCACTTTACCGTGAACAGCTTCATCGAATTTTTTAATTGCGATACCACCTAGTGGACCCACAATCATTGCACCCATGAACATTGGGATATCAGTACCAACGATAACACCCATTGTCGTGATGGCACCTACTACCGCACCGCGGTCACCACCAACCATTTTACCACCGGTGTAACCAATCAATAGTGGCAATAGGTATGTAATCATAGGGCCAACCATTGATGCTAACGTTTCGTTAGGCCACCAACCGGTTGGGATGAATAGTGCAGTAATGAAACCCCACGCAATAAATGCGCCGATGTTTGGCATTACCATATTGGATAAGAAACGACCAAAGTTTTGAACCTTAATCTTTGCTTCTGGTGATAACATAGGTAGAACCCCGTAATGTATTGGTTGGTCAAATGACCGAAAGTGTGTACTCAAAAGTCGATTAAAATGTATCACAACATTTCTAAAATGCACCTTAGCCCAACTTTCGTGACAACCATCACACACGAAAAACACTTTAGGGTTAACAAGAGCACTTTAGATCACAAAAATACCATGAATTAAAATTACAAAGCCAAATTAATGAGAATAAATATCATTAACGCAAGATCTAGATCACGCTTTATCTTGTAATACTTAAAAATAAATAGTGATCAAAATCACACTTAATAAAATATAGTATCTAAGATCTATATAAACCGTATAAAAGAACATCGTGTCACGTATAGAAAATATGCACCCAGATGAGCAGAATCGCTAATCATGTAATTTAATTACAGAAAGAACCACATTTCCCACAAAATCAAAATCAGACATGACTTTCTACTAAAAACATAGACCAGTGAGCAGCAGTTGGCATTAGTAGATGTGATATGGTACTCGCCTGTGCTATCACATCATGTATCTCACCAAAACCCATCAGCGGATCACTCTGCTATTTGAGAAAAGACTATGTCAGACAAAATTTCCACATCCGCACTCGCTAAACAAAAAGGCATAGAAGCTAAAACTTTATTTAGCGATCTAAAAACAGCGGGTTATATCGTGCGCTCACAAGAGCGTTGGATTCTCACAGAACGGGGAGAAAGCTTTGGTGGGGAATATGTCGAACACAAGAAGTTTGGTGTCTTTATTGTCTGGCCAGAGAAACTGCTTATCGATTTGGACTCATTCTCAGGAAAAACACTCACCGCCACCCAGCTTGGCAGTGCCTTTCAACTCAGCGCAAAGAAAATCAACTTACTGCTCAACGAGCTTGGTTGGATAACAAAAGAAGAAGACGGTTGGCATGTCACCTCTACAGGCTTAAAAGCCGGAGGTGAACAAAGAGAAGACAAAGCGACTCAAAACTTATTCGTGGTATGGCACGACTCATTGGTTCGCAATAAACGTTTAAAGCAGTCTGTTGTTGAATTCCTAGGGCATGATGCTGAAAGCCACTCGACCGATGTGTCATTCTCCAGTTTTCGTCAGAAATTTGAGGCGAAGCACCGAAGCTTAGACGGGCATTATGTTCGATCAAAGGGAGAGCTGATCATTGATAACTGGCTTTATATGGCAGGAGTGGTCCATGCGTACGAGCGTCCGCTTCCGATATCAAAAGAAGTGATCAGCGATTTTTATCTACCAAGTGGCAAAGTATACATCCAGTTCTGGGGAACTGATTCTGCGCCAATCGCCGAAAATAAACGTGAAGCTACGAGAAAAATCTATGAAGAGCATGGTTTTGGTTTAATCGAAATCACGCCAGAAGATATCCCCAACCTAGACAGCGTACTTCCGCCATTATTGCGCCAATATGGTATCAAAGCGTACTAAGCTACTGAATCTAGAGATTCCACCTCCATTAAGATCACACTTATTGAATCATTATGGACATTATTAACCATAGTGATTTGATATGTTCGCTATTTTTCCCGAGTCATTCTTCTATTATCTTACACCCATCGACTTGAGCTACCGCAGATACTCGATTTATTGGGGCATGTTCGATAACTATTTAGACGTTCAATCTATTGAGATTCGTTTAAATTGGTTATCCGTTTATTGTTGACGTAACTGAACATAAAACCCTACAACATTTATTATTGATAGATATTAGGATTCAACATGACTCATCCAATCATTACTGATCTAAACACTCGTTACACAGCTAAAAAATACGATGCAGAAAAACGCATCTCTGCGGAAGACATGGAAGTAATCAAAGAAGCACTTCGCTTGTCAGCTTCTTCTATCAACTCTCAGCCTTGGAAATTCATCATCATTGAGAGTGACGCAGCAAAACAACGCTTCCACAATACTTTCGAAAACATGTTCCAGTTTAACCAACCACATGCGAAAGAAGCGTCACACACGATCCTGTTTGCTCACGATCCTAAGTACACTAAAGAGAAATTCGCGAAGCGTGCTGATACAGAAGTAAGCTCTGGTCACTTACCAGCTGAAATGTACGAGCAATTCTTAGGTGCTTACGCATTCGCAGAAATGAACACAGACGAAACAGGTTTCAACGGTAACTGGACTAAGTCTCAAGTTTACATCGCACTAGGTAACACACTGCACACACTAGCTCGTCTAGGTATCGCTTCAACACCTATGGAAGGTGTAGATGCAGCTATGATCAGCGAAGAGTTTGCTGACGAACTAGAAGGTCACGTTGTTGATGTAGCGCTAGCTATCGGCTACCACAAAGACGGCGAAGACTACAACTACGGCAAACCAAAAGCGCGCCTAGCTCTTGATGAAGTCGTTACAACACTTTAGGGCGTGTTGACCTTTCGTGGTTAAATTTTGTTCGGATGGGGACGCCTAGTCAAAAGCGTTTTAATCGCGGCGAGGGAGAAGTAGCCTAGTCATTCTAAGCAAACCTCCCTCAACAAAGAGTAAAACGCTTTTTGCGGTGGCGCCCAGCCCGAACCCTTCGGGCAGCGTTTGCTGGTCATTTCTACTGCGTTATCGGCTTCTCATGTAGGCTAGCTACACATCGATGCCTCTGCCTTGTATAAATACCCAGCAACTCACTGCAAAAATCAGCTCGAAAGATCAACACGCCCTAGTTATTGATGTGACAGAGCCCTAACCGCAGGGGTATCAGGCAAGAAAACCTCGATAAACAAGAACAAAAAAAGCCAGTCAACAGACTGGCTTTCTTGTATTCATCTTAGTGCGATAAGCACATTGCGTTTAAGTAAAGGCGAACATTAACCGATAAACGAGATGTAACCCTGAAGGATAATCAGGTTAACGATATCGATAAAGAAGGCACCAACAATTGGCACCACCATGAACGCCTGTGGTGAAGGACCAAAACGGTTCACCAAAGAGCCCATGTTCATTACCGCTGTTGGTGTTGCACCTAGGCCGAAACCACAGTGACCACCTGCCATAACCGCTGCGTCGTAGTTAGAACCCATTACTTTGAACGTCACAAAGTAAGAGAAGATACCTAACACAACCGCCTGAACCGCCAGGATAACCAAGAACGGAATCGCAAGGTCAAATATGTTCCAAAGCTTAAGGCTCATTAGCGCCATTGCTAGGAACAGTGACAATGACACCGTACCAAGAATATCGACCGTTTCGCTGTCAGTCTTATGCAGCTTAGTCACTTCAAACACGTTAGTGATGAAAACACCGATAAACAACGCGTAAACGAAGTCAGGAATCATCAACCAAGAAATTTCAAAAGTCGCCACCCACTGCTCTAGGTACTTCGCACCCGTGATACAGATAAGAAGGATGAACAACACTTCAATCACCTTCTTCGCCGTCACTTTGTCTTCTTCATACTCGTTGTAAGTAACAAGTTCAGGGAAGCGTTCATGTGTTTGCGTGCCAGTGCCGTACTCAGATTCAAGCTGGTTTTTATCAATCAGCTTTTGCGCCACTGGGCTACCGATAATACCACCGATGATCAAACCAAAGGTCGCTGAAGCCATCGCGATTTCTAGCGTATTTGCAATGCCAAACGTGTCTGCAAAAGTTTGAGACCAAGCCGCGCCTGTGCCGTGACCGCCCGAAAGGGTGATAGAGCCAGCAATCAAACCCATCAAGGGTTCAAGGCCTAGTGCCGTAGCTAAGGTTACGCCTACACCGTTTTGGATAATGATGTAAACCGACGCTACCCCTAAGAATAGGAATACCTTAGCACCACCTTTTATCAGCTGCGTGTAGTTCGCCGCAAGACCGACCGTTGCAAAGAACATCAACATAAACGTGTTCTGCAGGGGCAAGGAAAACTCAAGATCAAGGCCGTTAAAGTGCAGGGCTGTAATAGCAAAAGCGACAATCAAGCCGCCAACAATGGGCTCTGGAATGTTGTACTTTTTGAGAATCGGAAGCTTTGCATTGACGAAATGACCTAGAAACAAAACACTAATCGCGATTAGGAAGGATTCTAGTGGTCCAATTGAAATTAATTGATTCATATAACCTCTATTTTTTTACGTTCTCATCTTCCCTAATGAGTCTAGTTTTATCTGTAATTATTTGTGCTGCTCTACCTATATTTATACAAACTGGAGAGAAAGTGTGGATTCGAAAAGCGAACACATTACTGCGATCGCTTAGTACCATGTTAGTAGCACGTTAACTTTTATAGGAGATAAAAGGATTTGTGACAACAGTCACCTCCTAAAAGTTGAAAACGGCGTGAGTATCTATGCCGCTGACTCTGCTTTCTTAATACCTAAAAAAGCAAAAGGAGCTATTTCTAGCTCCTCTTTCATCACCATCGCTGGTAATTAGAATTTTTTCGGTGCGTAACCAGTCATAACCTCAATGCGAAGTTCTTTACCGATCTTCGTCATTGGGTGAACAATTACGAGTCCTTTAACAGACTTTTTAAGTTTACCCATATCCGCTTGCTCAGCCTTAGTGATCTCACGGCTAAATGGCATATCAACCAGAGACTTACGCTCTTGGTTCACATCATAGCTTTCTTTGTGTTTAAGCTGGGCAATTTTCTTAGTTAGCTTCTTAATCTCTTCCTCGAACTGACGAACAACAGGACGATCATTACGAGTTTTAGCAGCATCTAACTTGTGGCGACACTTGTCTAGACGGTTGTTAATTTGTTGAAGTTCGTTTTTAACACTCATAATAATTTCCTAAGATTAAACAAGCCAATTCGGATTGGGGCGCGGAGTATAGCACAAGGGTTGTGTTGAACCGAAATTTATCTGTTAATTACCAATAGAAACGAATCACATCGACACCACTCATTCAGCTTACTTATTCTTTGTGGCGAATCTCTAAGCGGATTATTCATTGATAGGATAGCGCCTACTTCAAAAATTGCAGTCCTCGATGCATCAAAATTCCGTCTAAACTTATACTCTAACGCAATAACTAAATCAGGGTACACAGCTTGGAGTTGTTACCCCCAGCACGACTCTGAATCGCAACGTAATCACAAGGATAGCCGATGACATTATTGAAACGAACATTGACCTGCAGCCTAGCCCTGAGTGCAATGTTTGCCACAACTTATGCATCTAGTGAACAAGCCACCCAAAGTAACCTAATCGTCGAGTACTCTACACCGCAAAATACCGAAGAAGAGCAGCTCAAACGAGAGATTCAAAGCAGTGGCGTTAATGACACCGTGGTCGACCTATCAAACCAACTCTTCATGTTTGAGAAGCCATTAACCATTCAATATGGCGGGGAAGAAGGACCACTCTACGATCCACAAACCCATCAAGTACTGATCCCTTACAGTTTTTACGCTGAGTCACTCAATTACTTTGAGAAGAACCAATACGAAAAAGAGTATGGGAAATCTGCGCAAACCGGCGCTATTGATACCTTGCTGCACACCCTGCTACACGAGACTGGGCATGCGTATATCGAAGATCAGAACATTGCCATATTGGGTAAAGAAGAAGATGCGGTTGATAACCTAGCAACCGTGCTACTGCTTAACTACGTAGAGCATGGGGCCGACGCTGCTATCAGCGCTGCAGACATGTTCGCTTTCGAGTCAGAAGACCGCCCAGAGTATTACGACTTGGGGGAATACATCGACGAGCACAGTTTCGACCTGCAGCGTTACTTCTCCACGTTATGCTTGGTGTATGGCAGCGATCCCGATGCCTATAAGAACTTGCTCGATGAAGTGGAAAACGACTATTTGAAAGACAGAAAAGAATTCTGCGTTGAGCACTTTGACGTGATCAATGAAAATTGGCATCAGTATTTAAAAAAGAGTGACGATGCTTAGATGCTTAAAGGTTAGTGTCGAGAACTAGGAAAACGGCTTTGGCATCAAATTCCAAAGCCGTCACTCGATAGATTGGCTTAAGTCTTACGTGTTAAGAGTTAAGAGTTAAGAGTTAAGAGCTTAAACCCTAGACCTTCACTTTATACTTCAGATCTTGAGCTTCATCGCCGGTCATGCCTCGAAATCCCCAGCAGTGCGATGGCTGTTCCTTAATGGTGATTTCAATATCAATTGGAGAGATAGCTAACTGCTTCTCTATCTCAGAAAATATCTTCTTAATTAAGCGCTTTTTGGTGTTTACCGCTCGACCTTCCATCATGTTGATCTCAATGACGGTATAGGCTTCTGTTCTTCCTTCCGGGTAAAAGAAGTCATCTCGTTCCAATGGCACAAACCGATGTGCTCGCTTGTCATCGGGTAAACCCATTTCACTGTTTAAGCACTGCTGCAACACATTAGAGAGCTGCAACTTAATTGGATTTAAGCACTCTTTGATACCATAAATAACAATCATGACCATTCCTTTGATGCGATGTTAGGTATAGAAGAACGTCAGATAGAAGCATCGCCTGGCGACTACCTATTCGCTTACTATTTGTACACATATTACCTAATGACGCGTATGGGAAAAGGTAAAAACAATGAATTTATGAACAGGTGCAACAAAATACTTATCCCTTTGCCAACATAAGCCGAAGCGAATTGATCGAACACCACCCTCCCCGCGTATATCTTCTCAAATCACATTTGAACTAAGGAGTGCTATGTGCCGAATTCACCTAGGAAGACCACGCGGACAGACGCCGAACCAGAAACACCCGTAGAGTCTTCTCTGAAGCTTGCTGTGTTTCCTCTCCCTATCTTTCTTTTACCGGGAGGCAGGCAAAGACTGCGCATTTTTGAGCCAAAGTATCTCGCGATGGTTGCTCACGCAGCGCAGGGCGATGGTTTCATTATCGCCACTCAAGACAACACTAACTCTGATCATCTCAGTTCTTGGGGAACAAAGGTGACCATCGTAGACTTCAATATGTCGGAAGACCAAATATTAGAAATTGATGTTGAAGGCGAAAAGTTGGTGCAATTGCATGGGTCGTTTCGAGACGATGATGACCTGATTAAAAGTAAGTTCAGATCGTTGCCACACTGGCCTACCGATGAATATAAAGTGCCTAACGTGTTTACCGCTTTTTTGGTTCAGTTGTTTCGCGACCACGATTCGATAAGAACACTCTATCCCACTCCTGATTTTGAGAGCCCACAATGGATCTGTGCGCGATTGCTCGAAATGATGCCTATCCCACTGGAAAAGAAAACAGAATTTACTGAGCCAGCCAGTTTTCCGTCTCTAGTTCCTTTTTTGAATCAAATCATTACGGGGCAATAAGCACTTTTCTTCACTATAATTTTGTATAGTAGAAATTAATTTAAATTAAAGTGATCCCGACTTTCTCCTTTCACGTAGTGCCCATCAAATTCGCATGATGGTTAGTTACTATGCAAGTGGAAAGCAGAAGTTCAGGGAACGGCAAGGAGCATGTCATTATTCCCGATAACAAAGTACCTACAGACAACAAAGTACCGACAGAGCTCTCGAGCTGGCTGGTGTTGGTTGGTACAGACCGAGACAAGCAGGCGTTCACCTGTTTGTTCAAGTTCTTCGCTCCTAAGATCAAGCGTTTTGGTATCAGTAAGTTGGGTGGCGAAGCTGCTGCAAACGAGCTAGTTCAAGACACGATGACTAATGTTTGGAAGAAAGCACATCTCTACAATGTAGATAAAGGCGCTGCGACCACTTGGGTCTACACGGTAATGCGTAATGCAGCATTCGACATGTTGCGCAAAGTGAAAGCGAAAGCCGAACAAACGATAGCCGACGATATCTGGCCAATCGATGCGATGGTAGCCGAGTCTCAAAGCGAAGATTTGCCATTCGGTGACCATTTGATGAGCCGACACGTAATGACTCAAATAGAAAAGTTGCCTCTCGCTCAGAAAACCATCGTCAAAGGCGTTTACTTTCAAGAGCTCTCTCAAGAGCAACTCGCTCAGCAACTTGGCGTCCCACTTGGAACAGTGAAATCACGTCTGAGACTCGCTTTAGCCAAATTAAAAGTTCACATGGGGGAACAAGACCATGATTAAACATCACCCAAACGCGGCAATCTTGAAAGACTTCGTCGATGGCACGTTGGCTGATTCAGTTTCTTTGATTGTTTCTAGCCATGTAGAGCTGTGTGAACACTGCCAACAACAAGTCAAGCAGCTTACAGCTGTAGCAGCGAATAATGCTTTTGACGCAGAGCCAGTATTCTCAAATGAAGATCTAGACAGCTTCTCAATGGACGACATGGACTTTGATTTTGACGCGATAGAGCAAATCACAGCTGATACTTCTCAGTCTGTTGAAGTGACTCCAGAGGTTCAGAAAGTAACTGTTGCTGACACGACATTCACAATCCCTCGCGCTCTAAACTCAGTAGCGAGAAAGGACTGGATGAACCTAGGCAAAATTTCACGAGCAAGACTCGATTTTGCTGACGAAGCACACCACACCAGCTTGTTGCACATCGACAAAGATGGACAAGTGCCTTGCCACACCCACAAAGGCTTCGAGATCACGCTTCTTCTAGAAGGTAGTTTCGAAGACGAAATGGGCGTTTACAACAAAGGTGACTTCATCTGGTTGGATGGCAATCACACTCATCAACCTGCAACAAAAGAAGGTTGTGTCTGTTTAACCGTTTCAAGTGATGCGCTTTACTTCACAAAAGGTGTGAGCCAATTATTCAATCCACTTGGAAAATATATCTATTAACCCAGTTGCACGCTATAAATATACAGGATGGCATGAAGCTATCCTGTATATCGTCAATACATCTGAATAAAAACAACTACGGTGTCAAAGTAAAAACACACCCAGCTCTGTAAGTACGATTAGCAATGTTGAACTATAAGAAAAAGCTCAGAGCAAGAGCAAAGGAGTTGGCCAATGGAAAAGAAAATCAAAATCGGTATCAGTGCATGTGTTGCTGGACACAAAGTACGTTTCGACACAGGTCATAAACGCTCTCGTTTTTGTACAGACGACCTAGCAGACTACGTGGAATTGGAACCTGTTTGCCCAGAGATGGCTGTTGGTCTTCCAACCCCTCGTCCAACCATTCGTCAAACAAGAATGCTAGATGACATCATCCATGTTTCTCGCCCTGATGGCTCAGGTGATGTGACCAACGAACTGATCGAGTTCGGTCAAAACTACTCAAAGAAAAACCAACACATTGCTGGCTTTATTGTGTGTCAAAAAAGCCCAACCTGCGGTATGGAGCGCGTGAAGGTGTACCACCACCATGGTCGCGGCTCTGAATCGACAGGCGTAGGCATGTTCACCCAACAAATTATGGACGGTAACCCGTTACTCCCCGTTGAAGAAAACGGCCGCCTTAACGATCCCATTTTGCGTGAAAACTTCATGACTCGAGTGTTCACATACCAAAAATGGCTCGATCTTGTGGATGAAGGTGTGACCAAACACAAACTGATTCAGTTCCACAGCGCCCACAAGTACCTCGTCATGTGTCACCACGTTGAGGGTTACAAAAGCTTAGGCAAACTGCTAGCGGGTAATGACTTAGAAATCGACGAATTGGCGGCTCAATACATCGAGGGCTTGATGACAGCATTGTCACATCACGCGAATCGAGGGAGTCACGCCAATACGCTGCATCATTTGCAGGGTTACTTTAAGAAACAACTGAGTAGCGCCCACAAACAAGAGTTGACCAACCAAATTGCAGCTTTTCGAGAAGGTGTTATCCCACTGTTAGTGCCGCTGACACTGATAAATCACTACCTGATGGAATACCCGAACGAATACCTAGAATCACAGGTTTACCTAAACCCGCACCCTCAAGAACTTAAACTGAGATACGGATATTGAGCGACATACTATGGATACGACGAGACCTGCGGATTCACGATAACCCAGCGCTCGTCTCGGCAGTTGAAAACGGCGTAACAATCGCCGTTTTCATTTCAACTCCTCAAACGTGGCAGCAGCACCACCTTGCGCCAATCAAAGCTGATTTCATCTATCGTCATCTAAAACAACTCGATTCCCAGCTCGCTGAATTCGGGATAACGTTGCTTCACCTAAAAGCGACCGATTTTGACGACCAATCCAATCAACTCATCGATCTATGCCAGCAGCTTGATGCCAAGTGCGTCTACGCTAACTCTGAACCAGAGGTCGATGAACAAGCTCGCGATAAAAAGCTGATTTCAAGCGGCCTAAACCTGAAGATCAGCGATTGTGACGTTATGCTGCCACTCGGTAGCGTTCTCAACAAACAAGGCGAGATGTTCAAAGTCTTTACGCCCTTTAAGAACGCTTGGTTAAAAGAAGTTCAGGTGAAAGGCATCATCTGCAGTCCAGCTCCTGTCGAGTCAGCTGAACGTTCACAAACACAGCTTCCTGACGACTTACAAGCCTTAACCATCTCTGCTGACTATGATTTCGATTTTCCGCGTGTTGATTCGAGTCGCTGGCCATTAAGCCAAGATGTATTGGGCAATGTGATCCCCAATTTCTTAGGCAATAAAGTCAACGACTACGCACGTCTGAGAGATATTCCCTCAGTTAAAGGAACATCGGGGCTATCACCTTATTTAGCGATTGGCGCCGTGAGCCCACGTTGGTTAGCGATTCAATTGATTCAGCAGCAACCCGATCTGTTATTTGATACGCAATTACCGGCCTTTTGTTGGCTCAATGAATTGATTTGGCGAGATTTTTATAAGCATTTGATGTTCCACCACCCTAAACTGGTCAAAGGTGCTAACTTTCAGCAAAAATACAATGGTTTAGATTGGTATCACGATCATCCTAGCTTCAAAGCTTGGTGCGAAGGAAAAACAGGATATCCATTGGTTGATGCCGCAATGCGTCAACTGGTTGAAACGGGCTGGATGCACAACAGACTAAGAATGGTGGTGGCAAGCTTCCTAACCAAGCACCTGCTTATTGACTGGCGTTGGGGCGAGCGTTTCTTTATGTCGCACCTTATCGACGGAGACTTTAGCGCCAACAATGGTGGCTGGCAGTGGGCTTCAAGTACTGGCTGTGATGCTCAACCTTACTTCCGAATTTTCAATCCAATCACTCAGAGTGAAAAGTTTGATCCAAAAGGAATTTTTATTCGTAAGTACATACCAGAGCTGCAAAATATCCCAGATAAGCATGTACATTTCCCACATGACTTTATCGCTAAAAACGGAATAGACAGCGAATACTGGCAACCCATCGTTGAGCATAAAGAAGCACGATTGAGAGCCTTAGCCTTCTTCAAATAATTAGAGTGAATATTATGGATAACTCTCTATGGCTTGATAACTTTCTCAACATGTATCGAGAACTCGGAACCGACAATTTCGACGTGCTTAAGACGGTTTATCACCCTGATATTGAATTCCAAGATCCGCTGCATCATGTCAGCGGTATTTCGGCGCTTACGCACTACTTCGAGAACCTCTACACCCAAGTAACCAGCTGTTACTTTCATATCGAACACACTTTCGAAGCGAACGACGAAGCTTCCGTTTACTGGACGATGCAGTTTGCTCACAAGCAATTAAATGGGCAAAAGCCAATCGAAGTACAAGGACACAGCCATCTCAAGATGCTCGACGGTCAAGTGATTTACCACAGAGACTACCTCGACGTCGGTTCTATGTTGTATGAACACATTCCAGTACTGGGCTGCGCGATAAAATCCATCAAAAAGAGAGCGAGTCGATAATGCATATTATGATTACAGGCGCGACCTCAGGTATCGGCCAATCCCTAGCTAAAGATTACGCTCAGCAAGGGCATCAGGTGATTGCTTGTGGCCGCAATCCAGACAAACTGCAAGCCTTAGTTGATTCTCACGATACAGACATCGCGCATTCATCAATTACACCGCTCTGTTTCGATCTGACTGATTACCACAACTTTCCAGAACTCGACCAAGACAAGCCGCTCGATCTGCTGATTTTAAATGCGGGTGATTGTGAGTACATCGACGACCCAGTGAATTTTGATGCCGAGCTTTTTGAGCGCGTCATCAACATAAACCTAATTTCAATTGGCTACGCCCTTAAAGCTTGGTTAAAAAACATCAAGCCCGGCGGCCGTTTGGTTTTAGTCAGCTCCAGCGCCAGCTTTTTACCTTTGCCAAGAGCCGAGGCTTATGGCGCTTCAAAGGCAGCCCTCACCTACTTAGGCAGAACACTTTCGGTTGATCTGGCAACGCACAACATTCATGTCTCAATTGTGCACCCTGGCTTTGTTGAAACGCCATTAACCGAGCGAAATACGTTCTCTATGCCTATGATTATTAGTAGTGAGGCCGCAACTCAGCGAATCGTAAATGGTATCGCTCAAGGAAAGAGTGAAATTGATTTCCCAAGACGATTCATCATGTTGATGAAGCTACTAAGAATGCTTCCAACTCCAGTTTGGCAAAAACTCGCTTCAAGGATGGTATAACAATGAAGAAAATCGCCATTATTGGTTCAGGTATCTCTGGACTCACTTGCGCGCATATATTAGATAAGCACCACGACGTAACAGTATTCGAAAAGAACGATTACGTTGGGGGCCACACCGCGACCGTTGATATTGAACATCAAGGCTCGGCGTTTTCGATAGATACAGGTTTCATCGTATTCAACGATCGAACCTACCCGAATTTCAATCAGCTTCTAGAACAACTCGGTGTCGAAAGGCAACCGACTGAGATGAGCTTCAGCGTCCACAACACCACCACTAAGTTCGAGTACAACGGCCACAGCATTAATTCGTTGTTCGCGCAGAGGAGCAACATCTTCAAACCTCAGTTCTGGTCTTTAGTGTCTGACATTCTCAAGTTCAACAAGCTGTGTAAGGCTCAGTTTGAAAGCAATGAATTCACACCAGACGTTACCCTCGGCAGCTTCCTACGCGATAATCAATTTTCCGACTTTTTCAGTCAGCACTATATCCTACCGATGGGCGCGGCGATTTGGTCGACAAGCTTGGAAGAGATGGAAGAGTTTGAGCTCAAGTTCTTCATCCAGTTTTTCTACAACCACGGATTGCTCGATATCGCGAACCGTCCTCAGTGGTATGTGATTCCAAAGGGATCGCGTTCTTATGTTGAAATCATCCTTTCACGCTTAAACAAACCCGTTGCACTCAATACATCGATTAAACAAGTGACTCGCCAAGAAACAGGCGTCACGATTGAATTTGAAGATGGCAGCGCACAAGACTTCGACGAAGTAATCTTTGCTTGCCACTCAGACCAAGCCTTACGCTTGCTTGGTGATGCAACAGAACAAGAGCAACAGGTACTGGGCGAGATCCCATACAGCCGCAATGAAGTGGTTCTGCACACCGATACTCGCTTGTTACCAGACAGAAAACTGGCTTGGGCAAGCTGGAACTACATGTTAGATGGCGACAGTAAACGACCTGCCTGTGTCACGTACAACATGAACATTCTGCAAGGCATCGAAAGCCAAGACACCTTCTGTGTCACCTTGAATCAAAGCGAAGCCATCGACCCAGAAAAAATTATTCGCAGCTTTGTTTATCATCACCCGGTACTTAATTCGAACACGGTCGAAGCTCAGCACAAGCGTGAGCAAATCTGTGGCAAAAACCAGACGCACTTTGCTGGCGCTTATTGGTATAACGGCTTCCATGAAGACGGTGTCCACAGTGCACTCGATGTGACCAAACGCTTCGGTTTAGATTTGAGTACGAGTTCCGCGCTATGAACAGTCAAACCCTGACACCCGAGATGGGGATCGCATCCGAAAAGAGTGAAGAGCTCAGCGGTATCTATTGGGGTAACGTCAGACATCGCCGCTTTGGCGACATCACTCATGAGTTCAGCTATCAGCTGTATATGATGGGGTTAGATCTTGATGAGCTGCCCCAAACCACAGCGCGCAGTGCGCTGTTCGGAACTCGTTGGTACAACCCGATTCGCTTTGTCGAATCGGATTATCTCGCTGAAAAAAAAGAAAATGTCACCACGGATGAACCAAAATCACTTAAGCAACGTATAGCTTCCAAAGTGCAACAACTTGGTGGGGTTTGGTCTGATTCAAACCGTGTGACGATGCTGGCTCAGTGCCGCTGTTTAGGCATCTACTTCAGCCCAATCAACTGTTTCTTCTGTTATGACGAAACTGGAGACTGTAAGTACATGTTGGCTGAGGTGAGTAACACGCCTTGGCGAGAAAGACACTACTATCTCATCGACATGCACCAAGAATTGAAGGTAAAAAAAGAGTTTCACGTTTCGCCGTTCATGGATTTGAACATGACTTATTTTTGGAAGATTAAGCCACCAGCGAAACGCACGTTAGTTCACATCGAAAGCCGCCGAGACGACAAGCTTTTCGATGCGACACTGGCTCTGACGAAGCAGTCAGTAACCAAGACAAACATTAGACGAACGGTATTCAAGATTCCGGCGATGACGATAAAAGTCGTGATGGGAATTTATTATCAGGCTCTCAAATTATTCCTGAAAAAAGTACCGTTTGTGGCGCATCCAGACTCAACGTCTTAAGCGCACATGAAAGAACTCAATTGAAGCTTGGGTTCGCTCCAATCAAGGAGCAGAACTCAGCTTAGTTGGCACAAAATATTAGAATGAGTTATCAGCGAGGTTTACATGGAACAGCTTGCCAAACAAAACAACAATATTGAACAACAAGCTAAAGCCGTTGCTGTTTCAAGCAACTGTAAATATCGAGCTTTAATCTTCAAGGTGTTAGAAAGCCTGCAATTCGCGACGCTCGAGATCATTGAGCGCGACCAGCATTCGGTGTTCGGTGATCGAGAAGCAGACTTGAAAGGTCGAATCGTGATTCATGATGCGACCTTTTTTAGAGATGTGGTCATCAACGGCAGTATCGGCGCATCTGAAGCATACATCGATGGTAAATGGACCAGCCCAAACCTCACGCGTGTGATTCAAATCATGGCTCGTAACCAAGCCCAATTGGATGAGCTTGATGACAAGACACAATGGATTTCTCGCATCAAAAACCTATTGCTGCGCCGTAAGAATGCCAACACCGAGCAAGGCTCTAAGCGCAACATTCTCGCCCACTACGATATTGGCAACGAGCTGTATGAGCGCTTCTTAGACAGCTCAATGCAATACTCTTCCGCAATCTACAGCGAAGACGCAGAAACCTTGTCGAAGGCTCAACAAAACAAAATGAAAACCATCTGTGAGCGACTAGAACTGTCTGAGAAAGATAGCGTGGTCGAGATAGGCACAGGGTGGGGCGGCTTAGCCATCTTCATGGCGCAACACTACGGTTGCCACGTCACCACTACCACGATCTCAGATGCCCAACATGCACTTGCTGAACAGAGAGTAAAAGCGCTTGGTTTAACCGACAAAATCACCCTGCTCAAAGAGGATTATCGCAATCTCACTGGTGAGTATGACAAGTTGGTTTCGATCGAGATGATAGAGGCGGTCGGACATGAGTATCTACAAACCTTCTTTGAAAAATGTTCCTCGCTACTTAAGCCCTCAGGCAAGATGCTGATTCAAGCAATTACTATTGCTGACAGCCGTTACGACAAATACCGTAAAGGTGTCGACTTTATTCAGAAGTACATCTTCCCCGGCGGTTGCCTACCTTCTGTTTCAGTGATGACCCAACACCTTGCGACCAGCACCGACCTTGTGGTTCAAGAAATTGATGACATTGGCCTGCACTACGCTCGAACGCTGAATGATTGGAACATCGCCTTTGAAAATAGTTGGGAAGAGCTAGAGTCTCTCGGCTATTCAGAAGAGTTTAAACGCTTATGGACCTTCTACTTCTGCTACTGTGAAGGCGCCTTCAAAGAGCGCGTGATTAGCACTCATCATGTAGTCGCAAGAAAACCTCGTTACTTTGGAGAAAAAGATGAAGCGGTTTTGGATTATTAATCTCGTACTGTTTCAAGCGACCTGGGTTTGCAGTGCTTTCTTTACCGCGCAAGCCCCGTTCGTCACACCACTGATTGTAGTGGTTCACTTCCTTCTATCACCGACTCGCAGTAGCGATTTGAAGATACTCATTTTATTACCATTGGGGCTATTGCTTGATAGCCTCTTACTCCACTTCGGCGTGTTTGCCGTCGACTCTGAAATTGCGAATCAATCGTGGTTCCCGGTGTGGCTTGTCTGCCTGTGGATCATGTTCTTAATCAGTTTTAACCACAGCCTAAATTGGCTTTTAAAATGCTCGAAAGTGATCTTGTTTGTCATAGGGTTCGTAGCAGGTACTAGTAGTTATTGGGGAGGCATCAAAGCAGGTGCTCTTCTTACTACTTGGCCAGATGCATCGGTAGTTGCTGCCCTTGCAATAAGTTGGGGGATTTTGTTGCCCTTACTGGTGGCCGCCTACTCCAACTTAATACAACCTAAAATGGCAATAACGAGGTGACTTATGGCTTATCCACGCAACCCGACACAAACGTTCAAACCTGAGCGAGGTATTGTTCGCGCTCATCAGCAAGCAAAAAACACACTTCTAAGCTTTATTACTCTCCCGTTAATCTTTGCTGCGCTGTTATTTGCCGGACACGCTAGAGCCTCTGCTGTCGATGATCTGACCAAACGTGGTGAGGGTGAAATGAGTTACCTGTTTTGGACTCTCTACTCGGCAGAATTCTACGCGACTCCAACCAATTCCGAACGAGCTTTGAAGCTTGAGTATTACCGCTCTATCGATAGCAAAGACCTCGTAGACGCTACCGAAGATCAGTGGAACAAGCTTGGCTACTCTGACAGCAACATTCAACGTTGGTTGAAACCCTTGTACGCGATGTGGCCGAACGTGGAAGAAGGAAGCACACTCACGATTCGTGTCGCTGAAGATAACGTAAGTCGTTTTTATTTCGATGAACAACCGATCGGCACCATCCAAGACAAGCAATTTGGTGAAGCCTTTCTAGCGATTTGGTTGTCTGAAAACACCTCTGAACCCGGTCTTCGTAAACAACTTTTAGGTTTGAACAAATGAATCCAAAAACAACAATAATAAAATTTGCTCTGGCATTTTTTTCACTCACTTGGCTAGTGGGCTGTGGCTCTGCAAGTTTAGAAGACCATGTCGACACAACGCCAGAGCTCAAGCTTGAAACCTTTTTTAATGGCGAGCTAATGGCCTACGGCATGGTGCTAGACCGCTCTGGTAACTTACTGCGCCGCTTTGATGCCAAACTGATCGCGACTTGGGACGGTGACAACGGAGAAATAAAAGAGTGGTTCTCTTTTGCTGATGGCGAGCGCTCAACTCGCGTTTGGAATCTGATCAAAACGGGCGAAAACACCTATTCTGGGACTGCCAACGATGTCGTCGGAACCGCTTATGGTGAAACCCAAGGTTCTGCGCTGTATTGGAAATATGATCTAGAAATTGAAGTAGACGGCAGCACCTATGAAGTGGTGCTCGATGATTGGATGTTCTTAATGGACGATAAACGCTTGTTCAACAAGACTGAGATGTCTAAGTTTGGCTTTAAAGTCGGAGAGGTCATCTTATACATCGAGAAGATTTGATGTAACTGCCGTTTCTGATTCTTAGTTTTAAAACGATGACTACATCTACAGTACGTAACAAAACAGCCCACAACGAAAATTGTGGGCTGTTTTGTTTGATCCCTCGAATAGCATACCTGCATGCTCAAGCCATTGTGCTAAGATGCGCCACCAGCATACAAATGGACTAGACTGACACTAAGCAGTCCCCATTTGTTTCGCTAAGCGTAGATTCCCTACCATGAATAATTGAAAAGGCTTTAAAGCATGAGCAAGTTGACCTCAGCGGAGCGTAAAGCTCGCGACAATGAACGTTTCTCACAACGCGTAAACGACCGCAGAGAAAAAGGTGAAGACGTAGTTGCTTACGCACTGACCAACAAAAAAGCTGTAAAATTCCTGACTAAGTCAGAGAAAAAACGTTTCAACGAAACGAGAGCGACTCTGCAAGAAGAGAAGCGAGTGAAAGAACAAGAAGAGCTTAACCGAATCGAAGACGCGTTCACGATCAAACAGTTCGACGACGAATAATCACTTATGATTACTCAAAAGCGCTGGCTCTATGCCGGCGCTTTTACTTGTTAGTTCTGCTACTTTTTGGCTGTGTTATTTCTGACCAAACCCGTCGATTCTTAACGGCTTTCCCCCACTTTCTTAGCTCAGCCTTACCGCTCGACCGATCACCCAAGCTATTAACCTATCAACCTATCAACCTATCAACCTATCAACCTATCAACCTATCAACCAGGCTATCGATCAACTTTAGCCATAGATCTCAGAAAATCTTAGCCTAGCCCCTTACTATCTCGAATCAACTCTACAAATTGAAGACAGTATGATTTTAATTACCGGATCAAGCAGCGGTTTAGGCGCAGCTCTCGCGAAACAATATGCTAACGCCGACGCTCAGCGCGTAGCCATTACAGGTCGCAATGCACAACGTTTAGCAGAAGTGGCGCAAGGCCTACCGGCGAATACCATTAGCCAAGCGTGTGATCTCTGTGACCCGCACTCAGTGAGCGAGTTATTGGATGCGTTACCTGAAATGCCGAAGCTGGTGATCCACAGCGTTGGCAGTGGGTACTTCGGTAAGATAGAACAGCAAGATCCAACCATCATCAGCGACATGCTGAAGAACAATATTGAGTCTTCGATCTTTTTGATTCGCGAGCTTGTGCAGCGCTACAAAGATCAATCGGTCACCATTGCAGTGGTGATGTCGACGGCGGCCCAAGGTGCTAAAGCGGAAGAGTCCACCTACTGCGCGGCAAAATGGGCCGTGAAAGGCTTTATCGAATCGGTGAGGTTGGAGCTAAAAGGTCACCCGATGAAAATCGTGGCGGTTTACCCTGGAGGAATGGCGACCGAGTTTTGGAATACAAGCGGTAAAGACATGGATACCTCGAGCTTTATGACCGCGCAAGAAGCCGCTCAGATGCTACAACAGGCGTTGACCAGCACAGAGCATGGCTTCGTATCAGACATCACGATAAACCGCGGCTAGTGCTTAGATAGAGCTACAAGGAAATAGAGCCGCGAGACAATTATTTGTGAGGGTGAGCATGAAAGTGTGCGACAATGCTCGGCGTAAATTCATATTCAAGGTTTATTATGAAACTTCTAGTTCGTAACCTATCGCGCTCTACCTCTGAGCAAGACATCCGTGTGCTATTTTCTGAGTTTGGCTCAGTAAAAGAGTGCAGCCTAGTTTTAGACCAAGAAACTGGCGACTCAAAAGGCTTCGCTTTTGTTGAAATGCCAGAGCAAGAAGAAGCTAAAGCGGCACTAAACAAGCTGAACTTGTCAAAGCTTGGCAAAAACACGATTCGTGTAAAAGTAGCGAACTCTTAATCGATTCAATGCTTCATCAGCCGCATGGCTTAGCTTAACAGCAGCACAGATGATAAAGCCCGTAACGATATGACGTTTTCCAGCGCAATATCGTTACGGGCTTTTTGCTGCTCGCAATTCTCTTTTCACACGATTTGAATACGCCTACAGACCTTCATGTTCATCAATAGCACGTCTTGCTTCGGCCATTGAACATCCAGATTCCATCACCAGCTGAGCCACAGTCATTGAAGGTGTAGCGGCCAACAGAGATGCCAAACACACCACGGGTTTAGGCAGCACTTTGTCGATTGCAATTGCTATCCAACCGTCTTTTTCATGGGTTAACATCGTTTTAAATTCAACGAGTTGATACTCTTGAGCGACCAACAGCCAATTACGCGAACGACGAACTCGTTTCAACTGACATCCACATTCCGCAGCATTCACCATCACTTGGCTTTTATCACTCACACGATGTACAAAACTATTCAATGGGACGCTAAACATAACTCTCTGCTAATCAATCTATTCCTACCATTCAAGAGCTCTCTACCTATCTCTCAAAACTTTCTAACTGTCACTCAATTAAAACCGTACGTAGGATTACACAGACACAAAAAAACCGCCAGTGATGCACTAAGCAACCTCGCGGTTTTTGGATGTTAACGTGTGTGGTTTACGCTTTAGTTTCTACCACAATGTCCGTTTTTACCGAGTTCGCGATAAAGCAGTTTTTGTGCGCCAAGTGGTGCAGTTTGTCGAGCTGCTTGGCGGTGGGCTTTTTGGTACCTAAAAACACAATTTTAGGGCGCAGAGTCACCTTAGTGACCGATGAGCGGCCAGATTCATCTTCTTCCAACACACCAATCGCATCATCGACATAGGAGTCGATCACGTACTTCTGCTTTGCGGCAATGCCCAAAAACGTCAGCATATGGCAGCTAGAAAGTGCCGCGATAAACGCTTCTTCTGGATCAACATTCGCTTCCACCGAAAACGGCAGTGGCACAACATGTGGAGAGGACGAAGCAGGCACAGTGACACCACCATCGAACTCCCACGTATGACCTCGACTGTATTGATTGTCGCTAAAGACTTCATCTTCTGCTTTTTTCCAGCGAATGATCGCTCCGTATTCAGACATAATTCCTTCCTTTTTTATGCTCAATAAATTAACGATCAGCTGGATGATTGACACCATCGTTGGTCACCACATCACCAATATCAAAAGGGTTTACCCCTTCCAAACAGCCGATGTTAAAACCGTATTCATTTGGGCTAGAACGGCGTTGATGATGGGTATAGATGCCGCAGTTTGAGCAGAAATAATGCTTTGCGGTGTTGGTATTGAATTGATAAAGCTTGAGATGCTCCGCACCTTTGAGGATCTTGATGCCGTCCAGTGCAACAGAGCCCACAATCGCTCCCCTGCGACGACAGATAGAGCAATCACAGCGGCGTGGTTTTTCTATCCCGTTAGGTAAGCTGAACTCTAGTTCAACCGCACCGCAATGGCAGGTTGCCTTGAGAAAAGGTTGGATAACCGTATCTCCGACGACTTTCATTTTTCTCTCCAATCACATCCTTATGTTGGTCGTATCATAACCAGTTCAATGTTCTCTGTCCGTACCCGGGTGTTGAGTTCGAGAGATCTGTCATGCGCTGCTTCTCGGCTAATCTAACTAGACTTTTCAACCAAATCGCCAAACCGCTCAAACAAGAAATCAAGAAACAACCGGATACGCTTGGGCTGATATTTCTTGCTGATGTACACCACATTCAAATCGGCACTCGACACCGACATCGTGGTGTTGAAGTTCTTCATGTAGCCATTAAGCAGCGTCACAAGGCGCTGGTTATTGATGTCGCCTTGCACATCCAGTACCGATTTAAGAGCAATGCCCTCGCCTTTTAATGCCCAGTAGCGAATCACTTCGCCATCGTCTGAAAATCGCTTTGGAACAACAGTAATCGACTTCTTCATATCATGATCTTGGAAGTGCCATGTCTTGAGCTCTTCATTGCTGCGCAGCATAGCTAAACAATCGTGATCAACCAAATCTTGTGGTGTTAACGGTGTCCCATGCTTGGCAAGATATCCAGGAGAAGCACACAGCACACGTCGGCTTGGTGACAAGCGTCTGGATATCAAACTGCTGTCGACCAATTCACCATAACGGACCACGATATCCATGCCAGATTCAGCAATGTTCGAGAGGTTATCGTTCAAGTAGAGGTAAGGGATCACGTCGGGATATTGCTGACAGAACTCAGAGAGAATCGGAAGAATGTACTGCTTTCCGATGTCTTTCGGCGCGGCGATTTTGAGTGGACCTTTGACCTCTTTGACGCCATTTTGGATCAGGTTTTCGGCCTCACTGACATTATCCAATATCTCCAGACACGCCTTGTGATACAGCTCGCCAGAGTCGGTTAAAGACACATGGCGCGTACTTCGATTCAACAACTTCACACCATATCGCTCTTCCAGCGCTTGAAGCCTTGCTGTCATGGTCGCAGGTGATAAACCCAGTTCGCGCCCAGCCGCCGCTAACCCGTGATGCTTAACAATACTGACGAACATCGCCATATCTGAAAACTTATCCATACGATTCTCGCTTCCGTCTCTTCGTCTTACTTCTCGATCTTAATGCTCGATCTGAATACTCAGCGACACTATTCAGATTAACCGAATAATGAATTTATATTTTAACCAATTATCAAATTTAGTCGAATAAATATAATGACAAACATCAACAGAACAACGCAGGAATTCAGAGCATGACTAACGAATCGACTAAACAAGAGAAACACACTTTCGTCATCATTGGTGGCACATCAGGTATCGGCAAGGCACTCGCGATGAAATTGAGAAACGAAAACAACACAGTGCACGTCGCTAGCCGACATACAGGCCTTAATATCAGCAATGAAAAGTCAATTTGTGAATACTTCGAATCGATTGGCGTGTTTGACCACTTAGTCGTAACGGCTGGCTCATCCGCTCCCGCAGGAAAAGTAACAGACGTAGCAACCGCAGACGCTAAGACAGCTTTTGACACTAAGTTTTGGGGCAGCTTAAACGTAGCAAAACATGCCTCACGCTACATGACGCCAAACGGCTCTATCACCTTCACAACTGGCATGTTGTCACGCAAAGTTGTTGCTGGTACTTACGTAAAAACCGCCATCAACGCCGCACTAGAAAGCGTAACCAAAATACTGGCGAAAGAGCTATCACCCATTCGAGTCAATGCCGTTAGCCCGGGTTTAACCATGACGGAAGCCTACAAAAACATGGACGATTCCGCTCGTACAAGCATGTACGACAACGCCAAAAACAACCTACCCGCAGGCAAGGTTGGCGAGCCTTCAGAGATAGCCATGGGTTACCTGTTCGCAATTAATAACCCATACGTCACAGGGTCAATCATCGACATCGATGGCGGCGCTCTACTCGGCTAACACTCCGCAAAGAAGCAAAGACATAAAGAACAATCGTTAGGGCGTGTATCTCACGTCCTAACAAACAAGAATTTACATAGGTAGATCATCATGAAACAAGAAACCGTCAACCAAGAAACTATCCATAAAGAAACTACCCATAAAGAAAAGATTCCATTCCAAGTTTGGATACTGACACTCGCTGCATTTGCAATCGGCACGGCTGAGTTTGTTATCGCAGGCATTCTTCCACAGATCGCCACATCACTTTCAATCACAGAAGGTCAAGCTGGCTACCTTATCAGTGCTTACGCGTTGGCTATCGTTATCGGCGGCCCGATCTTAACAATCTACCTTGCGCGCTTTAATAAGAAGATAGTGCTGATTGGCTTAATGGCACTGTTCATTATTGGCAACGTGTTATCCGCCTTAGCGCCAAGCTATCCACTTCTACTGGCAAGCCGTGTGATCGCAGGCTTAGTGCAAGGCCCTTTCTATGGCATCGGTGCGGTTGTCGCAACCAACTTAGTGTCTGAAAAAATGGCAGGTCGTGCCGTTGGCCAAATGTTCGCAGGCCTAACAGTCGCTAACGTTCTTGGCGTTCCAGCGGGAACTTGGGTTAGCTTGCAATTCGGCTGGCACACCACTTTCTTTACCGTGGCTGCACTTGGCACGATTGCGATGATTTCTATTCTAACGTCAATCAAATCGACTGGTCACAGTGAAGCAAAAGACATCAAAACTCAGCTGTTAGCGTTCAAAAACCCAATGCTGCTGATCAGCTTGGCAATCACTGCTTTTGCTTGGTCTGGCTTCATGACGCTTTACGGATACCTTGCGCCAATCGCTATGCACATCACCGGCTACGGTCAAGAATCTGTTACTTGGATCTTAGTGATTGTGGGTGTCGGCTTAATCATCGGTAACACCTTGGGCGGACGCTCTTCAGATAAAAACCTAGGCAAAGCTTCAATGTTTTGGGCCGTCGCAATGATCGTGTCATTGGCTGTAGTTGGCCTTGTGGTAGACAACAAAATCCTATTCGTTGCAGCGGCATTTGTCTTTGGTATTGCATCATTTGCGAACGTTCCAGCCATGCAACTTCGAGTGATGAACAACGGTGGCGAAGGCCAAGAGCTAGCAGCAACCGCGAATATCTCAGCGTTTAATTTAGCCAATGCCTTTGGTGGATTCCTTGGTGGCATGGTACTCGACAGCCAGTTAGGCGCTGGAATGATTCCATTCGCAGCCGTTGTTGTCCCTGTCATTGGCTTGCTACTTATCGCCAAAGCTAACCGAGCTGAAAAGCCACAGAGCAACTCTATTTTCAGCCCAGCAGAAAGCAAATAACGCGACTTATAGCCCCAATACAAAAAGAAAGATCACAGCATTAAAACAAGGTAGAAACCATGAACAAATTATTCGAAGCATCAGAACTGAAAGGCCTAGCACTACAAAACCGCGTGGTTATGGCACCCATGACACGCGCTCGTACTAGCCAACCTGGAAACGTGCCAAACGACATGATGGCAACCTATTACCAACAACGCGCAAGTGCAGGGCTGATCATCACGGAAGCAACGCAGATCTCTGATGACTCTCAAGGTTACTCATTCACACCCGGCGTTTATACCGATGCACAAATCGAAGGTTGGAAGTCAGTAACAACAGCAGCAAAAGCACAAGGTGCCGCGATATTCTGCCAGCTATGGCATGTAGGCCGAGTATCACACCCTACCTTTCAAAAAGGCGAGTTACCGATTGCACCTTCTGCATTAGCTCCAATAGAAACGCAGGTTTGGATCTCTGATGAGAATGGTAACGGCAACATGGTGGATTGCATCCAACCAAGAGAGATGACCCAAGCAGACATCGATCGTGTTGTTCAAGATTTTGCTAACTCAGCGAAAAAAGCTGTCGAGGCAGGGTTCAACGGAGTGGAAATCCACGGTGGTAATGGCTACCTCATCGATCAATTCCTAAGAACCAATTCAAATAAGCGCACCGACAACTATGGTGGCAGTCGTGAGAACCGACTTCGCTTTCTAATTGAAGTCGTGGATGCGGTAATTGATGCGATTGGTGCCGATAAGGTGGGTGTTCGTTTAGCTCCGTTCATCACCTTCAAAGACATGAACTGCCCAGACATCGTGCCAACGATTTTAGAAGCATCAAAGGCGCTGCAAGCGCGTGACATCGCTTACTTGCACCTATCAGAAGCCGACTGGGATGATGCACCGATTATCCCTGAAAGCTTCCGTGTCGAGCTAAGAGCCTTGTTCTCTAACACCATCATCGTTGCCGGCAGCTACACACCAGAACGCGCCGAAGAAGTGTTAAGCAAAGGCTACGCTGACCTTGTCGCATTTGGTCGCCCATTCGTAGCTAACCCAGATCTCGTATCACGCCTACAAAACGGCAACGAACTATCCGATCTCGACGGCGCCACTCTGTTCGGCGGCAACGAAAAAGGCTATACCGATTACCCAGCATTGTAGTGAATTTGGAGGAAATGTTTCTAATCACTAGAAACATTTCCTTCAGGCAAAAGAAAGGCTCGCGTGACTAGTGCGAGCCTTATGCAGTTTAGGGGGTAAACCACAATCTGATATTAATCTGGGACTAATTATTTAACTTATGAGCCATTATGCACTTGTGCGCATTGATATTCTATTTTTAAATGATTCACTGCAATTAATCAATCGATAAAAGTTAGCGTTTGGTCAATTTAAACCACATAGGTAACAGTGATTTAGTGAGTGATGTCTAGAAAACCATCATAAAACCCATAAAAATCAGATCTATAAACTTCTCATTTGCCAGTAACCTTCACCATTAGTCGCGAGTTGGCTGTGTAAATAATCGAGCGTATCTGCGACCGTTCCCGCAATGCCTTGTGGTGGATTGAACAACAGCAAACCACTGCCGATCAGGCGATCATCACCCTTGGGATCTCGAAGGCGAAGTTCCGACTTGATCGGACTTGGTAGCAAACCATCTTTCACCGCTGTCACGCAGTGGTTCAAAATCAGTGAGCTCTTATCATCCGTGTAAAGCGGGTACCAAATTAATGCTGATACCTTCTCAGATTGCTGATACGCCTTAACTAAGGCATCAATCACCGCGAGATATTCTGAATCGGTTTCATAGGGTGGATCGATAACAATCAGATGGTGGCTGTCATGTTTAGCTACGTCATCAGGTAACGCTTTAAGCCCATCACCTGCGCTAATCGTAAGCTTGCTTGAAATATCCAGGTTACATTGTAACTTCTCAATATTGGTTTGCAGTAAATCAGCTTCATCTTGCTGAATGTCTGAAAAATAAAAACTATCTTGGCTGCGACCTTGTTGGTAAGTGATGGCGGCAGAACCCGGATACAAAGAGATAAGTTGATTCGGATTGTAGTATTCCAGTACCGACATAAAAGAAGCGAATGCCGGAGGAAGATAAGCCTTATTGCGCCACAAGTACCCGACCCCCTCAGCAAACTCACCAGCATGATTACTGGGTGCAGTAGTGAGGTCATAACACCCTGTACCAGAGTGCGTGTCGATAACATTGAGGCGTGAATGTTGCTGCATTAATGACTGAACAAGTGCACTCAATACTGGATGCTTTAGCGCATCACCATGGTCGCCTACATGACATTGATGTCGATATTCCATTCCCTTGCCTCATTTCTACGAACGTCATCTAAACATACTTCATATCATGAGGGCTTGCCTGCTCAATCCATCGTTTTTTGAAATAGGCTCTCTTTTCTGTAACTGTTTGACTCTTATAAAAAATAAAGCCCCTCGTTTTGTTATAAACGAAGGGCTTATTGACGTTACTGACTAAGTCGTACTGTTAACCAATAGATAACCTAACGGTACTCGCCCTCAACTTCTACCGGCGCTTTCACTTGGTAGTGACAAGGCTGTAGACCAAGTAACTTAGGCAGTGTGATACCTACTGAAACTGAAGACCACGTACCGCTGACAATACCTACAACCAGTGCAATCGCGAAACCTTGCAGCGCAGCGCCACCAAGTAGCCAAAGCGCAGATACGGTGATTAGGGTTGTACCTGAGGTCACCATGGTGCGTGAGAAGGTCGCTTTAACCGATTCGTTAAGCAGGTTATCAGTGTCACCATTTGGATTACCACGCAGCATTTCACGAACACGGTCGGCAATGATGATCGAGTCATTCAATGAATAACCTAAAATCGCCAACACAGCCGCTAACACAGTCAGGTTGAACTCGAACTGAGTAAAAGCGAACAGACCCAAGATAAGCGTCACGTCATAGATGATTGCGGCTAGGGCGCCGAGTGCTAAACGCCATTCAAAACGTACACTCAGGTACAGCATGATCATTAGGAAACACACCAATACCGCTAAGCCACCTTGGTCAACCATGTCTTGACCGACTTGAGGGCCAACCACACTGCTGTTAAGCACTTTTACTTGGTCGCTGACAGAAGACAAAGCATCCACTAAGTTTGGCTGTGGGGCATCTGTCAGTTGGCTATAACGGATTGTCCAGCGATCCTGTTCTGCCATACCAACCACTTGCACATCTTGTTGGAAGGCCGTATCAAGTTTTGTTTTTAACGCATCTTTGGTGACTTGATCAGAGAGCTGAACCTCGGCAACCACACCACCTGTGAAGTCCAAGCCCCAGTTAAAACCTTTCACCGCCACCAGCATCACAGAGCTCATGAACAGCACAATAGATATCGCAGACATCACCTTACGAAGGCGAGTCATATTCTTATCCGAAATATAGCTATTTGAAAAATAGCGGTCTGAAATAGTCATTTTTGAAGTACTCATGCTTAAATCCTTACATCGTGGCGTTGGTCACGCCCCCAAACCAAATTGATGATCGCTCGTGAAGCAAAAATGCCCGTGAACATACTGGTTAGAAGACCTAAGCCTAGAGTTAGAGCGAAGCCCTGAATCGGTCCATTACCAATGGTGTATAGAGCCACAGCAACGATCATGGTGGTGACGTTAGCATCGAAAATTGACGAGAATGCGCTATCGAAACCACGATCGATAGAGCTAGCAAAGCTGCGCCCTTCTTTCATCTTGTCTCGAATACGCTCGAAGATAAGCACGTTAGTGTCTACCGCCATACCGACGGTCAGTACCAAGCCCGCAATACCCGGCAGAGTTAACACCGCACCCGGTAGCAAGGCAATCAAACCAAACAACGTGGTCATGTTAACTACCAATGCACAGTTCGCGACCCAACCAAGGCGGCGGTACCATAGCGCCATAAACGTGAGAGTCAGACCAAGGCCAAGAGCCAAAGCAGCAAAGCCATTCGTTACGTTTTCAGCACCCAGAGATGGGCCAATGGTACGCTCTTCAATGATGGTAACAGGCGCAGTTAATGAACCTGCACGTAGCAGTAGAGCAAGCTCTTGTGCTTCTGCCATGCTGCCTGCACCTGTGATTCTGAAACGGCTACCCAGTTGAGATTGGATGTTCGCCACACTGATCACTTCACTGGTTTTTTCGCTGTTACCGGCTCTGTCACGGCTGTATTCGCTGTAAACGGTCGCCATTGGCTTGCCGATGTTATGGCGAGAAAACTCAGACATTTTCTTACCACCAGAAGAATCAAGCGTGATGTTTACTTCTGCACTGCCCATTTCACCAATGCCACTGCGTGCATCGATAATGTGTTCACCGCTCAGCACTGCTTTGCGAGCAACCACTACGCGATTACCATCTGAATCTTTCAGAGTTTGAGTATTGCGCGTTGCGTTGTCGTACACAGAGTAGAACGCTAATGAAGCCGTAGCACCAATCACGTCTTTCGCAGCTGCAGGGTCTTGTACACCCGGTAATTCGATACGGATACGGCTTTCTCCTTGGCGTTGAATCGATGCCTCAGTGATGCCTAGCTCTTCAATACGGCTGCGCATGATCTGTAGGTTTTGTTGAACCGTTAGGTTGCGTAGCGTTCTTTGTTCTTCTTCAGACTGAGTTAACGTTAGCGATTTATCTGAACGGTCACGTTGCCATTGTGGGAACTCTTCACGAATCAGTTTTTGTGCTTTCTCGAAATCGGCATCAGTACGGAAGTTAAATTCAACTTGGTTATTCACCACTTTACCGCGTGCATAACGCACTTGGCTGGTGATTTCATCGACCACAGATTGCGCTTGGGCGTGGTAAACCGGTTCCATGTCCACTTCTAACAGGAACTGCACACCACCACGTAAGTCAAGGCCTAGCTGAATAGGTGCAAAGCCCATATCAGTCAGCCATTTAGGTGCTGCTGGCTCCATCGCTAGTGCAACCGTCGCGTTATCCAATAGGCGCTCATTCAGCACCTCTTTGGCTTTCGCTTGTTGTTCAGCATCTTCTAAGATCACGACTAAACGTTTGTCTTTTTGAAATGCAGATTTGGCTTGGATGCCTTCGCTCGCAAGGTATTGGGTAATTTGACTCGCGTCGATACTCTGTTCAGAACGATTGTTAATTTGAACCGATGCATCTTCGCCATACCAAGACGGTAAAGCACTCAGAACCATGATGATGATAGTGGCGATAAGTACCACGTATTTCCACTTTGAGTAGTGGTTAATTTGTTTTCTTGGAATGCGTTTTTTCACAGTCAAGATCTCTTATTTCTACCAATCACCGTAAATACGTGCTCAAAAATAGCACCAGAAAAAAGCAGTGATCGAGCGCTTTAACCAGCTAGGGTGACCAGTTATTTACTACGATTGGTATAGCTAATATTTTGCGAACACGAGCGATGGCTAATCACGACCAGAACAAGCTGATTGAAAGATAGTGATGCTAAAGCTGATGTCGCTATGTTTGTTTTGATTAACTGGCGAGTTCAACGGGCACAAGTGACCATCGATACGACCAATTTAGGGTCAAACGATTAGCTAAGAAGTTCTCGGAAATGCGAGTATTGGATGTTGCCCTCTTTCCACCCAGCAAGCCGGGAGGACGGAGAACTCACAATGCTGGTCCAGTGCTGCTTGGAATCCAACAATGGTGTGTTGAAAAGCAGAGAAGCCAGTAATGAAGGGGGAGAGAAGTCGATCAGTAGGTGATAAGCAGGCTCAAGATCGGCCACGCTTTCTTGCTCATTACTGAGCATACGTCTGAAGTTTGCTGCTTGAAGGCTTGATTCGGTGTCGTGATAGTTAGAACTGTCACCAGAAGGCACGGTGCCAAACTGAGCCTTATCGCACTCTAAGTAGCTCGACGGATTATCCGTATCAGCTTGTTTACAAAGATCATTCTGTGAAGATTGCTCTTGAGCCGAGTATATTTGAAATGGCTTAGAAGGAAACGAATAGCCGTTAGAATTCACTAAGCCAAAGCTCAGTAAAAACAACATTAAGACTAATCGGGTACCCAGTTTAAGCAATCTAATATCCAAACAACATTCTCGTAGATCGTCAATCTACAATACAAATGAAACGCTGTCTTGATTTAAAACATTTTTTTAGAAAATGATACGATGCAACCGATTAAGCGATCTCAAAATTTAGATTTACATAGATCTAAAACGGCTTAACAACAGGTGAGGCATAGACGTTATGAATGGTGGGAAAACAAGAAAGCCAAGCGGTGCTCGCTTGGCTTTGAGTTGTCTCTTTCTGTTGGTTTCAAGCTTTAGGCTTTAGGCTTTAGGACGCATGATGTTCTTAACCTTACGGCTATCTTCACCAAAGATGCGTTGGACAAGTTGATTCATGTCTTCCGCAGTAATCGACCTCGCCACTCGCTCAACTTGAGACAAAGCTTCGATATCGTAACCATGAAGTAAATAACGAGACAGATACCATGCTTGGTCAATAGAGCTCGTCTCGAGAGGCGTGAAGTCCGCTTCAAACTGTTTCACGACTGCGTGCATTTCCTTTTCAGAGACGCCTTGTAAAAGGTCTGCAATCACTTTATCGATCGCCACTTCGACTTGGTCAACGTTCTCCGGCGCTACCATCGCCCCGATAACCCACTCACCACTCAGCTCACTATCTGCGGATGCTGAATACGCATATGGCGAGTAATCTAAGCTCAACTCTTCACGAATATAGGTATCTAAACGAGTCGCCAGCAAGCGCTGCAGCAAGTCTTCCATGAAAACATCTTTTGCCGACATTTTAACTTCAACGCTAGGCTCAGAGATAACTCGTAGGATGTACTCTGCACTATTCACATTGTTGATCGCTAAATCAATGCGTGATTCAGATGGCTGCTTGTAAGCCACCTTAAATTCAGGAACCTCAGCTTTTTCTAATGGAATCGAAGCCAAGTATTGCTCAACCAAAGGCTTTAATTCACTTGGGTCGATGTCACCCACGATCACCAATTGGTTATGCCTCATTTGACCAAACAATTGCTGATGAAGATTAGCGACGTCTTCCACAGAAACCGCTTCAACACGTTCTTTATCAACAAAGAGGTGGCCACTGTCTTGACGATAGATATTCTGGTTTCTTGCGCGCTCAAACTGACCGACAGGGCTGCTCAAGAAAGATTCTTGACCTTGTACAAACTCCTGTTTCACTGCCTCTAACTGCTCGGGAACAATTTTAGGCGCAGTTATGAAGGTATAAAGCGCAGCAAACGTATCTTTAAGTCCGTCTTTATTGATATTAAATTCAATACCATGACGAGTATTACCAATGAAAGAATCGGCGCTAATATTTTCACGATCAAAGTACGCTAAAAGCTCAGAGCCCGTAAACTCACCGACACCACTTCGAGCGAAGGTAGGTAACGCAACCTCAACAGCTGGGTACAAGCTCGGATCCAAAGCGGCTTTTCCGCCGAGGCTCATGTACATCACCCCAACATCATCACCTGCCTCATAATCACGCAGGTACCACATGTCGATGCCATTGCTTAACGTCCACTTTTGGATGTATGGGTCAATAGACATTTGTTCAGCAAGTACAACCTCGCCTTGCGAGCTAGGTACAGCAAAAGCGCTGGCTGTTCCAATCGCAAGCGGCGCAACTCCCGCCTCGCTATACGTGGCTTTTAAACTATCGAGAGAGTTGATGATCGCGGTTCTGTCTTCGGAGTCATCCATCCCAATAACAATAAAGTAATCATCAGAAAGTAGATTCTTGATGTTGTCGTTAATCACTTCAAGGCTCAAGTTAGCGATGAAAGCTTCCAAGCTTGCTTGATAATCTTTCTGTGATTGGACTATTCGATCATTGACTAACGCACTCACTTTGTAATTCGCGTGTTCAACACTGTCCATTTTATCCCAGTTATGCTCGATGTTATCCAGCAAGTCTTGGTAGTAGTACAGTTCGCCAGCAATATCCGTTTCCGAAACACCAAAATCACGCAATGATGCCAATGTAGAAAGCAGATCTTGTTGGATAACTTCACGGTCTCCAGCCGGAAACCCAACACTTATTGACGAATAGTAAAAAGCGCCCATTCGATAACTATCAGATGCAATCCATTGAGTCGGGAACGCGGCATCATTGAACACCGCTTCTAATCGTCGTTGAATCAATTGCTGAGCGGTTTCATCTAACCTGCGTTGATTCTGCTGAGCATGATTTTCAACTATATTTGAACCGCGGTTAAACGTCAGAGTGATGCTTGGCGCTTCTCTTCCTGCGTACTCAACATAATCATCTTCATTGAATGAGGTCGTTTTCTGTTTCTCTGGTCTCGGCGTATCGCCACGCTCCCAGCTAGAAAACTTTTCTTCAATAAGTGGAATCACAGTTTTGATGTCCACATCACCAGAAACGACCAGCTCAACTATTTGAGGTTGATACCAAGTCTGATAAAAGTTGGTGATGCCTTGAGGAGTAGCATTCACGATCGACGATTTAGTCCCTAATGCATCTTGCGATTCGTACGGGCCGCCTTCAACGAAGTAATCATAATATATATCTCCGAATGACTTATCATCGAGGCGAGCCATACGGAACTCACCAAGAACCACGCCTTTTTCTTTTTCGACTTCTGAACTTGATAGATCCAGGCCATCACCAATGTCACGCATCCACGTCAAAGCAGACTGCAATTGGATGTTATCTGGCAAATCTAACTGGTAGACCGTCTCTTCATAAGAAGTGTAGGCATTAATATCAGCACCAAAGCTAGCGCCTGCGTCTTCGAATAGACGAATCACATCGTTCTGAGAGAAGTTTTTACTGCCATTGAATGCCATGTGTTCCAAGAAGTGCGCGTAGCCTTCTTGTTGAGAAGTCTCTTGAATCGAACCGGCGTGCACGACTAAACGAACAGATACGGATTCTTCATGATCTGGATAAACATGATAAGTAAGGCCATTTTCTAGTTGGCCTGAAGTCCATGCCGGATCCGGCTGGATTGGCGTTTCGGTAGTTTTTGATGTTGAGCTACAGCCAACTAAGGTGAGGCATAGAGCCGTCGCTAAATAATATGTTTTCATAACAACCTCTTAATGTCATTCATCGACAATATACAGATTGAGCTAACGATTATTATTTAATATTGAACCTGATGAGTATCTTTGTGATCTAGATCTTTATTTTATAAACCACCAATCGTTATGTAAGATCGCTGTGCTCATTTAAATAGGCATTTAGATAAGAGCCTATTAAATCGATTTTAGACTCGCTAACTACATCTATTTAAAATCAATAAGCTACATAAATTTCAGCCAGTTCTCTACATACCCTTAAACAACGCTTGCGAGGCACGGCTGATCGGTAGCTTTTCCCCTGACACATACGCCGACATCTGACCTGAGAGCCCTTTCTTCACCTTATCAATGGCCGACACTTTAACCACCACCGAGCGATGGATCTGCCAAAACTCATCAGGATTGAGTTGCGCTATCAACTCTTTTAGTGACACGCGAAGAATATACTCCTCTAGCGATCCCCCTTGACCCTTCTTAAATATAGACACGTACTTGTCTTCTGCTTTGAAGTAAGCGACATCATCGACGGCGATTAGGTGAATGTCTTCTCCGACACTGGCTTTGAGCCACGTGAGATACTGGTGCTTGTTTTGTTGGGAAGACGATTGTGATAGCTGTTGAAGCTGAGCCATTAACGCTGTGATATCGGGCTGTACTGAGGTGTCACCAGGCTGTTTTTGACGGCTTAACAAACGCGCTTGCACCTTCTGACATGTGGCCAGTAAGCGCTCTTCATTGATTGGCTTCAGCAGGTAATCCATCGCATTGTGTTCAAAGGCTTTAACTGCGTATTCGTCATAAGCCGTAATAAACACAATCAATGGCGGTGAATCTAGCTTGTTGAGTTGCTTCGCCAGCGAGATTCCATCCAGCTCTGGCATACGAATATCGAGAAAAGCCACGTCGGGCTTAAGCTGCTGAATACTTTGCATCGCCTCCAAACCGTTTTGTGCCTTACTGACGATCTCCAGCTCAGGCCAAACCTCAGCAAGGCTCTTGTCTAAGTGATGCCTTAACAGTGCTTCATCGTCTGCGATAATCGCCGTTACGCTCGGCTGTATTGCTGGGTTATTCATGGTTAGTCCTTTAAATTCACACTGTAAATCGTCTATTTTTCGTCACTGTTCTGTGCTTTCTGGTCTGCAATTCTAGACAACTGCATCAGTCAGCGGTAACAAGATCGTCGACACGACCCCGCCTTCAGCGTGTTCAGTAATCGTTAGGCTCGCCTTATCACCATAAAGGGTTTCGATTCTTTGACGAATATTGCTTAACCCAACACCGTGACCCGTATTCGCAGAAGGCGTTTTCAGCCCTGCGCCATTATCAGCCACTTCAATTTTTAGCTGCTCGGCTTGTTGAGTAATACGAATATTCACTTGGCCACCCGCCGCTTTGGGTTCGATACCGTGCGTAAGTGCATTCTCGACCAAAGGTTGAATCAAGAACGGTGGAATCACCTGCAAATCGCTAATCTCGTGTGTTTCAATCGAGAACGCTAAGCGCTCCCCCAAGCGTATCTTCTGAATATTAAGATAAGCGTCTAACAAGTCGACCTCTTGTGCGATGGTCGATTGCTCGGTGCGGCTGTTTTTCAAAGTCACGCGCAATAAGTCAGTCAGTTTTTCGAGCATCAACTTGGCTTTCGCGCTATCACTCTCAATCAACACATTGATGGTCGCAAGTGTGTTGAACAAGAAGTGCGGTTCAATTTGGCTTTGCAGTTGCTTAAGCTGACTCAGCACCACGACCTTTTCTTGATCGGCCTGACGACGCTTAGCCACTTCCAATTCGTTATCAGCGCGTAGTTGTTGCTCTCGGGTGTAGAAATAGTAATAGCAAACCGAACAGAAGATCACACCGAGCAAGACTACAGATTTAAGGTCCGAGATATTGGCCCCGAAATATCCGTTCAACCAATAGTGCGCGTTCAAGGTACCAAAGGTCATCGCAATCACCATTGAGATCCCGACATCAAACACCTTTGATTTCCTCTTAAACACCTCAACTAAGATAAAAGAAGAACCCACCGCGCTGTAGCCAAAACCAAGGCTTATCGCGAGATTGACCACAAGATCGCCGCCCCAAATCGTTTGAGTGGTGATGGCGATAACGAAACAAAACAGAGTGGTCAGCGTAAAGCTTTTAATCCATGGAAACTTACTGTTTGAAAAAGTGTTCATTAAAATCGTCCTTTGATATTTAAAAGAATCATATGACTATCCGGTAAGTTGGCGTAAGCAGAATCACTTTTACCGCCTAGAAAGCGTGCAGCAAGTTCCAATTCCAACGATGAATCGCCATTATCGAAAGCCTGATAATTGAGCCACTGCGTAGCAATAAAGCCACCGTCTTGTGGAGATAGCATGACATCAAATGTTGGCGTGATATCTTCAAGCCAGCCATGTGTCGAGTCCAAAGACCAGTGAAACATGAGGTTGTGTTGAACCAAATTGGCGTGTTGATAGCCTTGAGCGTAAGAACCAGCCAGTGATGCAGTCATAGGATTAACCGACAAAGACTCGGCACTTTCTATGGCACTTTGCCATTCAGAATTGCTCCAAGCGCGGCTATCAAACCAGTATTCCAAGACCACATTGTGGCCAGTATCATTGGCCCATGTTAATCCGGCTAACGCTTGATAGGCCTCGCCCTGCTCTTCGAGATACACAGGTTTAAGCATGGAATCAGGCTGGCTGTAGCCAAGGCTTTGTCGCTGATAAACCATCGAACCGTGAAACTCCCACGCGAGATTTAATACCGACACCAAGCTCGCCCCAAGTAAGCCATGGCGTACATCATCGTAATAAGCGACCCATTGATATTCGTGGTCGCCAATCAGATTGTAACGACGTAAGCCAACGCCTTGTTGTTGGTTCTGCTTTTCGAACTCATTCACGTCTTGAGAAGTCCATGATGAATCGCTGTAAAGCAGTGTCCACTCGCCCGTCATATCGAACAGTGACGCCGATGCCACACCCGCGCCCTCCTCTGCGACAATGCCTACTGGGTTTTGGCGATAAGGTTTGATGATGTCTAACGGTCGATAGCCATAGCCCACGCCCCAATCCAAACGAACCTTGCCAAGCGTGACATCAAGATAGTGGTCACCGAACGCTGAATTCGACAGCTCGACACCACCTTGCCAAAACAACTCTCGCACAATAAATTCCGATTCAAAGCTCGCGTCTTGGTCTTGAGGAGTATTAGTCAAAATATCATTGGCTTTCACGGCAAACAGGCCAAGCCAATTGCCATATCCAACTTCAAGATCCAACAAACCATTGAGTGACTGACGATTATCAGATGCAAAAGGGCTAAATGGCGACTCTCGCGATTCAACGGCTTCAGCACTCAGTTGCCAGTCCCACGCTAGGCTCAGATCGTCCGCTTGAGTCGTGTTACTCACACAAGACAATGCAAGAAAGCTAGCGATTAAAGGCTTAATGTGGAATCGGCAATTGGAAGCTTTCATGACGCTCACCTACAGCCCAGACACGCTGTTACGCGATAAGTAAGCAGGGTTGTAGTATTTGTCAGCCAAGGCTTGTTCACTCACCTCGCGGTACTCAATCACGGTTTTCTTACTCGGCTGAATCTTATCGAGCAAGGTCATCGACACCACTGTTGGTAATCCATCACGCACGCCTTCAGTAAACCAAGCTTGTTTCGCCAGTTTTCCAGAACGCAGATACAGATCCGCTTTAACTGGGAATGCACGGTCTGCTGTTAACCACAGATCAATCGACTGGTAACTCGCCCCCTTGGTTTTCGCCGCGAGCTTTAAGTGATGGGTATCGAGTGTCTCGCCAGTCGGCATCTCAACTTGTTGCTCGGCAACCCACTCACCTTGGTAATCTTCACTCCACGTCAGCGTTGAAATATCGCCTACCGAGGCTTCACCCAATAGCTTTTGCATCGGTGTAATACGAATTGGTCGACGAGATTTCGGCATCAACAGCCAATAGTTATCTTCAATCATCAGCATCTTTTGACCTGCCTCAACGGCTGATTTAAAGACCACTAATGACTCTCGATTTGGTCTTGTGTAGACGTTGTATTCACGGGTTTTGTCCAGTTGCTCGTCTTGATATAGCGCCACCAGAGACACTACCTTAGAGGCTTGTGCGCTGTTCAAGCGATAGCTATCCGCCTTGGCGATCATCTCTGTGACTTGTTGTGAATCGACTGCCCAGCTTGGTGTCGATGCTAGAACCAAAACCAATACAGAACCTAAAACAGTGAGTGAACGAGTAAATTTATACATAAACCAGCGCCTCCGTGATTGGCTTATTCACGCCTTTGCGAGCAGAAAAATAAGCAGCTAGCAAACATATCGTCAACACACCTAAAGTGGCGTAACCAACTAATTCCAATGAGAAGTAAATGTTGAGTGGGTAACCCTCGGTTCTGCCGGGAGGTGGTGGCATTTGGATATCCACCACCAGCAATAACACCGACACGAAGCCACTCACTAACGCGCCGATCGCGCTGCCAATCACAGCCAACAATCCCGCCTCTTTTAAGAAACCTGCGACGATTTCAGACGGGTAACAGCCTAGTGCCGACAAGGTGCCAATTTCACGAGTACGCTCGGTCACCGACATGGTCATGGTGTTAAACAACGACACAAACACTACCAATGCCATAACTGCGCCCATGATGCCGAAGATCCGGTCGTAAAGATCTTTAACCTTGGTGTAGAAAAACGCGCGATCTTGCCACGGGGTGATCTCGATCTCTGTGCCTTGATCGCTTTGGCTCGCACTATTTCGATCTAAAGCTGTTTGGATACGCTGTTGAACGGTCGAGGTCTTGCTTGTTTCAAATAGAAACACCGACAAGGTACTGACTTTGTCTGACGCTAAAAGCTCTTGGGCAGTGGTGATGTGTACGTATAACTGACGCTTATCCAGCTCAGGCACTCCTGTCGAGTAAATACCCTGCACCTTAAAATCAAAAGCGTTCAATGCGCCGTCACTGGTAGTCGCGAGCAGTGTCACCCAATCGCCAACGGCAACTTTGAGATTACGAGCAAGGTCAGTTCCCAGCATCACTTGTGGCTCTTGGCTGTCGTATCTTGGCGATTTCACATCCGAGAGGGTCTGACCGCTGCGCACATCTAAGAAAGGACCTTTCATGTCGAACTCACGCTCATTGACACCCGTTCCCATAAAAATGGTCGATTTGCTGCCGTTAGAAACCAAGCCGCTAAAATAGACCCTAGGCTGCACACCACGCACGTCGCTGTCGCCAATAATGCTCTTGGTTAGGGCTTGAACATTGTCTAGACCATTACTCAGCGGCATGTCTTCATCTTGCTCAAAATATCCCGGCGTACTCAAAGTAAGATGACCAGTATCGCGCGCGGTCGATTCACGCAGAGATTCATAGGTATAAAGCCCATAACCTCCAGCCGAGGTCAGCGCAAATACGGCAATTGCGATGATCAATACCGAAAGCAGACTACGGCGACCGTTTCTCAATAAATTAAGCCACGCCAAACGCACCGAGGTAGGAAGCAAAAAAGTGCTCATTCTTTGTGTTAACTTGCCCATGAGATTGCCTCCATTGCTGTGGCTTGTAGTGCCAGTTGACCATCGATAAGTTCAATGACTCGGTCACAACGCTGCGCCATTCTTGGGTCATGCGTTGCGACAATAAAGGTGGTGCCCATTTCATGGCCGAGCTCTTTCATAATGTCGATCACAAGGTTGGCGGTGTGACTGTCTAAGCTAGCGGTCGGCTCATCGGCAATGACTAAGCTTGGGTTGTGGATTAGCGCTCTGGCTATCGCGACACGTTGCTGCTGGCCGCCTGAAAGATTGTCTGGGCGATGATGTACATATTCGCCTAGCCCAACACGCTCCAACATCTCTTGTGCTCTGGTCTGCTGTTCTTGTTTCGAACATTGGTTCAACATCAATGGGTAGGCCACGTTCTCAAGTGCTGTCATCACTGGAACCAGATTGAAGCGCTGAAACACAAAACCCAGCGACTGACGACGAAAACGCGCAGCGGCGATTTGCTCAGTCGGATACGGTTGGCCATCAATATTGATCTGTCCTCGATAGTCCATATCCAACAAACCCAAAATATTCAAAAGTGTGCTTTTCCCTGAACCAGAAGGGCCACACAACGCCACCATTTCACCGCGCCGGATATGTCCATCGACCCCGCTTAATGCATCAACACGTTGACCGCCCGTGACATATGCTTTGCAGATATCTTTAAATTCAATCATTCCTTTGTCCTCCGCTGACCCATAATTTTTAAGCGTTCGCAGTTGTTAATGAGCTTTAGTAAACCGCTATTTGGCTTTCGCTATTAGGGCTTTCGCCGTCATTGTCTCGATGTTGCCAGCATCGGTGTTTTCCATCTTTTCAAGCCACACCTGTGCTTGCTCGAAGTCCTCAGCACGAATCGATGCAGTAATGGCGTAACGGTAAATCCACGATGTCGCAGCGAAATGTTGCTGTTGGAAATCATCTTCCGCGAGTAACGCGAGGAACAGGTCATAACCACGATCAAAATGGTTAAACATGCCTGGTAGCGAGGTGTAAGTCACCGCGGCCATTGCGCGAGTTAGGTAAGAATCTGGCAGCCCTTGAACACGGGGTTGTTCATGAATTGGTTGGTCTTCGTCTTTCAGCAGCACCAGTGATTTATCAATGGTTGATAAGCCTCTCTCCACATACTTCATCTTGTTCCAAGGTAAGAACGCATCACGCCCCATCAGGGTTTCTGTGCTTCCTAAATAAACTAAAGTCAGTGGCGTAGCGCCGTCTTGTTGCAGCGTGTCATTAAGGCGTTCATAAGCCACCTCAACCAAGTCTTCATTGCCTTGCGCCGCTTGGTTGTAGATATCGAGCACGTCTGAACTCGGGTTCGCTAAAGCTAACGACGGTGCAAACGAAACAAGAGCAATCAGCAATGAACGCTTAAGCACAGAAGTTGTAGAGCCTGAATTAAATGAGTGTGAAGTAGTCATGATTTCTAATCCCTTTCAAATGTTGACGTTGAAAGGTTAACTAGAATTTGTCGTGCAGTTTTACCAATGCGACGAATGGTAATTATAAGGAGTGAATGGTTGAGAGGCGGTGTGAGTGGGGTCTCAACCTTATAGGAACTAGACGAACACTATTCGCATAATTAGCCATAGTTACCTCCCCCTCTAACTCCCCCTCAATCTGGGTTCATCAATATCTCTAGATCTTTAGCAGAGGGGGAGAACTTTCTTTAGCACTGAACATACATCGACACTTTTAACGATCGATGTTCTATTCCTCCCCTCTCCACGATCAGCAAGGGATCTACATATGAATCAAGGGGAGGCTAGGAGGGGATTTATTTTGGATTAACACACTCGGCAGAGCTCAAACCAAAAAAATAGCCGCTAATCCGCGGCTATTTTTAGTTATCTAAACGAAGTTCCTATTACTTCGATCTTTCTACTTCTTTGTCTCTTCAACCACGGCTTTCATCAATACTGATGTATCCATGCGGCCTTGTCCTTCGGCAGACAGTGCCTTGTAGGCGTTGTTGGTCTTTTCAGTCAGTGGAAGCTGGATGCCTTGGCGCTCAGCTTCATCTAGACAGAAACCTAAGTCTTTGATCATCCAATCAATTGCAAAGCCAAAATCGAACTTGTCTTGTGCCATTGTGGTAGCACGGTTTTCCATCTGCCATGAGCCAGCAGCGCCGTTTTTAAGGCAATCAACCAGAGTTGGGATATCCAAACCTGATTTTTCAGCAAGCACTAAGCCTTCAGATAAGCCATTCAACACTCCTGCAATGCAGATCTGGTTAACCATTTTCGCGCGTTGGCCTTGGCCGACTTTACCCATAAGAACTGACGACTTACCGTAAGCTTCGAACACAGGTTGAAGGTCGTTGAAAAGCGCTTGTTCGCCACCACACATGATGGTTAGCACGCCATTTTCTGCGCCCGCTTGGCCACCAGATACAGGTGCATCCATAAAGCGAATACCGGCTTGCTTCGCTGCCACTTCAAGCTCTTCAGACAGAACTGCAGACGTTGTAGTGTGATCGACAAGAATCGCGTTTGGCTTCATCGCTGCCAATGCGCCTGTTTCGCTGGTTGTCATGCTGCGTACGTCGTCATCGTTGCCCACACAAACCAATACCACGTCAGCTTCCGCTACACATTCAGCCACAGATTCTGCCGCTTTACCTTGGTGTTTATCAGCCCAGTCTAGCGCTTTACTGTGAGTGCGGTTAAATACCGTTACTTCAAAACCGGCTTTGACTAGATGGCCTGCCATTGGGAAACCCATAACGCCTAGCCCGATAAAACTTACTTTCATTTCTTTCTCCTTTTATTTGACCAAACCATCGCTATGAAAAGATCGAACACTCTCAATCAGTGCATCAATAAGCAGGGTCAAAGCCTTTGGCTGATATTTTCTTTCTTTGTACACTAAATACGCTTGGCGATCACCCCGATGATACTCAGGGAGTACTTAAATCAGATTCATGTCGGGATAAGACGAACAATATAATGAAGTTCAGCGATAAATCGCGACCAGAGAACGCTTTGTCAGCCGTACATTATGGAACGATGATCAAGGAAAATCAGGTATAACGTTCATAAAAAAACCGAGCACTAGGCTCTAATGCCGATCAGTTAAAGCCAAAGCGATCGGTTGAAGGATCCTTCAGAGCTGT
>NZ_JBFSUL010000038.1:0-46527 GCF_041467395.1 Vibrio sp. 10N.247.310.98
AACGCTTACCTTTCGCAAGTCCTTGCAGGGCAAGGGGCTTCGTAATCTTGCCCTGGCATTGACCCCTATTTAAAATAGGCTTATCATTAATCGTCTTTTAACGATTAATGAAAGTGAGACGTCAATATGAACTCAACTTGCTCGACATCTGGTGGCTGTTCTCTGCCCATCGAACACGGTGATGCTAAAGCAGAAAAGCAAATGGCCGCACTGGCGAAAGCACTCGCTCACCCAGCAAGAATACGTATATTGAGTATCCTTTCCACGTTAGAAAAATCGGGCGGCTGCTTGAACAGTGATCTGGTGAGTGAATTGGGTTTAGCTCAATCAACGGTATCAGAGCACTTAAGAATATTGAAAGCCTCAGGTTTTATTACGGCTGAGTCGATTCCGCCGAAGATGTGTTACCGCATCGACCGCGACAATATTCAACGCTTCGAATCGATATTTAACAGCATTTTAAAATAGAAGTTCACGCTTGAATGATCGGCTTTGATAGCCTTTACTTTTAAGCGTGTTTTTTTGCCACAACCAATCGTTTTTCGACGATTTACGATATCAACTAAGAGAGATTATCATGAAACCAAAGTTAGGTTTTCTAGATCGCTACTTAACACTGTGGATTTTTATTGCCATGGGCCTTGGTGTACTACTCGGCACCCTATTCCCACAGATCGAACAGTGGAACGATTCAATGTCTGTTGGCACCACTAACATTCCGCTTGCGGTTGGCCTTATCTTAATGATGTACCCACCTCTGGCTAAGGTTAACTACAACCTGCTAGGCACTGTGGTAAAAGATAAGAAAGCCATTAAGCTCTCTTTGATCATGAACTGGATCGTTGGTCCAATTCTGATGTTTGTATTGGCACTAACTTTCTTGGGAGACCACCCAGGTTACATGGTTGGGGTGATTCTGATTGGTCTTGCTCGTTGTGTGGCGATGGTTCTGGTTTGGAACGACATCGGCGGCGGTAACAAAGAGTACGGCGCGGCATTGGTTGCTCTAAACAGTGCATTCCAAGTGGTGAGCTACAGCTTTATGGCGTGGTTGTTCATCAGCGTTCTTCCACCAGTATTTGGTTACGAAGGCATGTTGGTTGATATCTCGATGATCGACATTGCACACAGTGTACTTATCTACCTAGGTATCCCATTCCTAGCGGGCTTCCTAAGCCGTAAGATCCTTGTGTCGATGAAAGGCGAGCAGTGGTACAACGACGTATTTATTCCACGCATCTCTCCAATCACACTGATTGCACTACTGGCGACTATCGTTCTGATGTTCAGCCTGAAAGGTGAAATGATTGTTGAACTGCCAATGGACGTTCTATTAATTGCGGTTCCACTGACTATCTACTTCACTGCGATGTTCTTCATCAGTTTCTTCATCGGTAAAAAGATGGGCATCGAGTACGACAAGAACGCATCAATTGCATTTACAGCAACAGGTAACAACTTCGAGCTAGCGATTGCCGTGGCTATCTCAGTATTCGGTATCAACTCAGACCAAGCGTTTGCAGGCGTTATCGGTCCACTGATTGAAGTCCCTGTGCTGATTTACCTTGTGAACGTGGCGCTTAAGATGAAAGACAAGTACTACAACGGTCAGACGGTTAAACCTAGCGTATAGCATCTACGTCTACACCTAGAACTAGAACTAGAACTAGAACTAGAACTAACAAAAAGCAGCATCACTTTGAACAGAAAGGCTCACACGTTAAACGGTGAGCCTTTTCTTTATTCAGTTTCGTCTAATAGGCCTTTCAATGCTTGTTCAAGCCAAAGTAATGCAGGACCTTTTGAGCGTGTTTTAGACAGAACAAGATCAACCGGAGGCGACCAAGTTTTATGGTCAAATGACACATTCACCTCTACCAAGCGCTGTTTAATAAGCTCTTCTTCAACAAGGTGTTTCGGTAAGTATGCCCAACCGATATCGCTACCAAGAATCATCTCTTTAATGACGATAAAGCTGTTTGACCACCATACCTTTCCGGCAATCAGCGGAAACTGATCCATCACCTTACCTTTGTCTCCCCTCAACATTAACTGACGATGCGGGAGTAAGTCAGAGAGTTTCGCCACACCTGTTTTTGCGAGCGCATGACTTGGATGACACACAGCAATAAACGGTAAGTGACCGATAAAGCAAGGCTCAGAACCGACATCAAAAGCCAAGTTAGTAAACATTAATCCAATGTCGGCCCTCTCTTCGATAATTAACGGATTGACCTCTGTCGTGGTACACGCAACCAGTTCCACTTCAGTCGCAGGGAATTGTTGACTGAACTGACTAAGGATCTTAGATAGATTCGGGACCAATAGTGAATCATCTAATGCAATTTTGATGAGCCCCTCTTCACCACTGCCCATCGCACTAACCGTCACATTCAGATCTTCAACCTGAAGCACGATCGCTTTCACCTGTTTAAATAACTGCTCGCCCGCTTTGGTTAGTGAAGGCTTTCGAGTCGAACGATCAAAAAGCTCAACATTAAAATCTATTTCAAGATTACTGATGCCTTGGCTCACCGCCGACTGCACCTTCCCCAAATGACGAGCACTGGCAGAAAATGACCCTAATTCAACGGCATACACAAACATTTTCAGTTGTTCAATGTTGTACATTCGGTGTCTCCCAAAACTTACTATCACTATATGTGATGCTAACTATCTTTATATTATCACTTAAGTAGATATTATTTAGCCAAGTCATTAGCCCATCGGCGGCTATTTAATCGTAAAGAGAGTTAGAAAAATGTCACATAAAGAACGCATGTTGCACATGGTGCTATTTGAATTGGTTGCTTTGGTTTTGATGACAGGGCTTGCAACCTATATTACAGGAAACGGCGCAGGTGAAATGGCAGGCTTAGCGCTCGCAATATCATTGATAGCGATGGCTTGGAACTACGTTTACAACTATGGCTACGACAAAATTTACGGAGCAGACCGAAGCAAAAGAACCACGAAAACACGTATCCTGCACGGATTAGGTTTTGAGCTTGGCTTAATGACAGTGACTCTACCTGTCTTGATGTGGGTTCTACAACTCGACTTCCTAACCGTACTGATCATGGACATCGGCCTAGTTATTTTCTTCGTACTTTACGCGATTGCGTTCAACTGGGCGTATGACTCGGTTCGATATCAATTGGTTGCGAAAGGAAAAGTGGCAGCTCTGGTTTAGAGCGGTAAGTTCGTCTCGTATAACAAGAACATACACCCAAATGAAAACTGCCAAACTACAACATAGTTGGCAGTTTATTCATTTATGCATATAAGCTCATTTGTTAACTCCCTTGTTACATAGCAAAAACATCACACAGCCCTCCCTAATTAAGTCTAATAATCCGCCACTCACGAAGTAGTATCACAAATCCAAACATAAACTCCTCGTACCAGTTGCGCATTCATTTACATATAAGTAGTTTGAGCGACTTCGCAACCTATCAATTCGAGCAATGACGTTCATGCGAGCATCTTTTCCGAGCAAAAGTGTTCGGATTAACATTTCAAGTGACTTTAATTAACAATTTTATGCTCAAACGCTCACTTTTGATGTTCGTTTATTTTCGAGTTCGCAAATATATGCACAATACACGTGCTAGATAAGCAAAACTAAAAAGGACTCGAACATGACAACAAACAAACACCCTTCTTTATTTGGGCAATGCTTGGCTGAATTTATCGGCACAGGATTACTCATATTCTTTGGCGTTGGCTGTGTGGCCGCTCTGGTATTAACTGGTGCGACATTCGGACAATGGGAAATCAGCATCATCTGGGGCTTCGGTGTTGCGATTGCAATTTACTGTACTGCCGGCGTTTCAGGCGCACACATCAACCCAGCCGTAACGATTGCACTGGCCATGTTCCATGGCTTCGATAAAGCGAAAGTGGTGCCTTACATCATTTCGCAACTGCTTGGCGCTTTCTGCTCTGCAGCATTGGTTTACAGCCTGTATAGCAACCTATTTACTGACTACGAAATCGCACATAACTTCGTTCGTAGCAGCCAAGACGCACTATCAACTGCTGGTATCTTCTCGACTTACCCACATGCTTCACTTTCTTTCTTCGGCGCTTTTGCTGTGGAATTCGTGATTACTGCAGTGTTGATGTTTGCCATTTTAGCGTTAGGTGATGAGAACAACGGCGCATCTCGCGGTGCAATGAACCCTCTACTGATCGGTATTCTTATCGCGGTTATCGGTGGTTCTTTAGGTCCACTGACTGGCTTTGCAATGAACCCTGCTCGTGACTTCGGACCAAAACTGTTCGCTTACTTTGCAGGTTGGGATTTCGCACTAAGCGGTGCTCGTGATATTCCTTACTTCATCGTTCCAATTCTTGCTCCAATTGCTGGTGCGTGTTTTGGTGGTTGGTTGTACCCTCGTGTTATCGGTGCTTACCTACCAGTAGAAGGCCAAGGCTGCACAATTCCAAACCAATGTGAAACAGAAGAAGAAGCTGAACAAGCTCAAGCTTAATCCCTAAGCGACCTTACATTTACTAAAATATAAATAACGAAAGAAAAAGGATTCTTACCATGACCGAGCAAAAATACATTGTTGCCCTAGACCAAGGCACCACAAGTTCTCGCGCTGTAATCCTCGATCACGATGCAAACATCGTTAGTTCTTCTCAACGAGAATTCACTCAGATTTACCCGAAAGCGGGTTGGGTTGAGCATGATCCAATGGAAATCTGGGCAACTCAAAGCTCTACATTGGTTGAAGCACTTGCTAAAGCAGGTATTCGCAGCGACGAGCTAGCGGGTATTGGTATCACTAACCAACGTGAAACCACCATTGTTTGGAACAAAGAAACTGGCAAACCGGTTTACAACGCAATCGTATGGCAATGTCGTCGTACTGCAGAAATTTGTGAAGAACTTAAAGAACGTGGCCTAGAAGACTACGTACGTGACAATACAGGCTTAGTCCTTGACCCGTATTTCTCAGGTACAAAAGTAAAATGGATTCTAGACAACGTTGAAGGCGCTCGCGAAGACGCTGAAGCTGGCAAACTATTGTTCGGTACCGTTGATACTTGGTTGGTTTGGAAAATGACTCAAGGACGTGTTCACGTTACGGATTACACTAACGCGTCACGTACTATGTTGTTCAACATCAACGACCTATGCTGGGACAGCAAGCTACTAGACGAGATGGGTATTCCAGCATCAATGATGCCTGAAGTGAAGCGTTCTTCTGAAGTTTACGGTCAAACGAACCTTGGTGGTAAAGGCGGTACTCGTATTCCAATCGCGGGTATTGCGGGTGACCAACAAGCTGCACTTTACGGTCAAATGTGTGTAGAAGCAGGCCAAGCTAAGAACACTTACGGCACAGGTTGTTTCCTTCTAATGAACACAGGCCAAGAGAAAGTAACATCAAAGAACGGCCTATTAACGACATTAGCATGTGGTCCTACAGGCGAACCAGCTTATGCACTGGAAGGTGCAGTATTCATGGGCGGCGCATCTATCCAATGGTTACGTGATGAAATGAAGCTACTGGCTGGCGCAGAAGACTCTGAGTACTTCGCAACCAAAGTAGATTCTTCAAACGGCGTTTACGTAGTCCCTGCGTTTACTGGTTTAGGCGCACCATACTGGGATGCTTACGCTCGCGGTACGATTGTTGGCCTGACTCGTGGTGTTAACTCTAACCACATCATCCGTGCAACCTTGGAAGGTATTGCTTACCAAACGCGTGACGTACTAGACGCGATGCAAGCGGACTCTGGCATCAAGCTAGCAAACCTACGTGTTGATGGCGGCGCAGTAGCGAACAACTTCCTAATGCAATTCCAATCAGACGTGCTTGATACTGAGGTTCACCGCCCTGAAGTAACGGAAGTAACGGCTCTTGGTGCCGCTTACCTTGCTGGCCTAGCGGTTGGTTTCTGGGACAGCATTGACGAGCTTCAAGACAAAGCCGTTCTTAACCGCACCTTCATGCCGCACCACGACGAAGAGAAACGTAACCGCCGTTACAAAGGCTGGAAGCGTGCAATCAAGTGTGCACAGGTTTGGTCTGAACTGCACGATGACGACGAAGAGTAATACTGAGTATTCAGCTCATCGTTAATCATTAATCGTTGACCTAGGAACTCGAGCAGCCTCATCGATTAGATTGCTCGAACCTCAGCAAACGAAACTAAAAAGAGCACTATTTTGTGCTCTTTTTTGCGTTTCAGGCTCAAATTCCACTTTTTGACCAGCGTTTTTGCGGTTTAGACATGATTCCTTACCATCATTACTTCTCTCTTTTCATCAATTCGAGCACAATAGCGTGAGTTTATATTTTCGATTTTGACGCGCTAGAGCCCTTTGCGCGCAGGGAGTGGTAAGTTAAGTGAAGCAGATACCAAGACACCAGCAGATTGTAGATCTGGTAAAAACACAAGGATATGTGAGCACCGAAGAGCTCGTTGAAAAGTTCGATGTCAGCCCACAAACCATCAGACGAGACCTCAATGAGCTGGCTGATAGCAACAAAATCCGTCGTTATCACGGTGGTGCAACCATTCCTCTTAGCTCAGAAAACACCTCTTACAACACGCGTAAAGCGCTTAACTTCAATGAAAAAGATGTGATTGCCGATGAGCTGGTTAAACACATTCCAGATGGTGCAACCTTGTTCGTTGATATCGGCACTACACCAGAATCCGTGGCACGCGCGCTGAACAAAAACCACAAACAACTCAGAGTCGTGACTAACAACATCAACGTTGCCAGTATCCTGCTACCAAACCCAGAGATAAAGGTTATCTTGGCAGGTGGCGAAGTGAGAAACCGCGATGGCGGTATTGTTGGCGAAGCGACACTCGACTTTGTAAAGCAGTTCCGCCTCGATTTCGGCATCTTAGGCATCAGCGGCATCGACTTTGATGGCTCACTGCTCGATTTTGATTACCACGAAGTTCGTGTAAAACAAGCCATCATCGAAAACAGTCGCAGCATCTTCTTAGCCATCGACCACAGTAAGTTTGGTCGTAACGCGATGGTTAAGCTCGGCAATATCTCTCAGGCCCACATGGTGTTTACTAATAAGCAGCCACCGGAAGAGATTCTCAACATCCTTAAAGATTCGGCAATACCATTAGAAGTGATCGATACCGCTCGTCCTATGAGCGAATAACTAAACATAAGAGCTCAGTGACGCCACTTTCTTAAATGAATCACCATTCTTTATAGAAAAGTTAATAAAGTAAAACTTGCTCGCTGTCACTGTCGCTTCTATGCTCGAATTAGTCTTATTTGAACCTCTGCTTTCATAAGCAGAGGTTTTTTTATGCCCAAATCACATAAAACGCGCATAAACGAAAATAATAAATGACCGCAAACGAAAGTTCATATAGGATTCAATTATGTTCTAAAATGCTCGTTCGCTCAGAAAGAGGTCAAAACCATGAGTGCTCAACAAACTAATTCAAACAATAGTACATCTTCAACTCTAGACTTAATCGTTATTGGCGGCGGCATCAATGGTGCGGGTATCGCGGCAGACGCTGCTGGTCGTGGTCTAAACGTTGGTTTATACGAAGCAAATGATTTCGCGTCTGCGACGTCTTCTGCTAGCTCAAAGCTTATCCACGGTGGCCTACGCTACCTTGAACATTACGAATTTCGTTTGGTTTCGGAAGCACTCGCTGAACGTGAAGTCTTGTTAAGAAAAGCGCCTCACGTTGCTCAGCCAATGCGTTTCCGTTTACCTCATCGACCATTTTTACGCCCAGCTTGGATGATTCGCTGTGGCCTATTCCTTTACGATAACTTGGGTAAGCGCACCACTCTTCCTGGAAGTAAGACAGTCAACCTAGCAAAATCAGGGCTACTGAAACCAGAAATGAAGACAGGCTTCGAATACTCAGATTGCTGGGTTGATGATGCTCGTATGGTATTGCTCAACGTGTTGGCAGCAAAAGAAAACAACGCAGAAGTACGTAACTACTGCCGTGTTGAAAAAGCGCACCGCGAAGGCGACATTTGGCATGTAACGATTCTTGATGTGATGACAAACCAACGTTTCGAGCGCAAAGCGAAAGCATTGGTCAACGCAGCTGGCCCTTGGGTGAAACAGTTCTTTGATGATGGTTTAGAGCAAACCTCACCACGTAATATTCGCCTAATCAAAGGATCACACATTGTGGTGCCGCGTGTTCATGACGAACCACAAGCGTACATTCTACAAAACAAAGATAACCGCATAGTGTTCATGATCCCTTACCTAGATAAGTTCTCGATCATCGGCACAACCGACCTTGAATACAAAGGCGATCCTCGCGAAGTGGCTATCGACGATGTAGAAGTTGATTACTTAATTGATATCGTTAACCAGCATTTTGTTAAGCAACTAGAGCGTGACGATGTGGTCTGGACATACAGTGGCGTAAGACCGCTTTGTGACGATGAATCTGACTCACCACAAGCTATCACTCGTGACTACACACTGGAGCTGGATGCAGAAATGGATCAAGCACCACTGCTATCTATCTTTGGTGGCAAGTTAACGACTTATCGTAAACTCGGTGAAGCGGCACTGAACAAGCTAGAACCTTACCTGAAACACATGGGCGCACCTTGGACAGCTAACGACACACTACCGGGTGGTAACTTCAGCTGCAGCCGCGAACAGCTTGCAGCAATGATGCACACTAAATACCCTTGGGCACCAGAAGCACTGCTACTTCGTTACGTGACCCAATTTGGTACTTACACATGGGACCTGCTTGAAGGCGCTACATGTGAGGCGGACCTTGGCATCCAGTTCTCAAGCGAAGCACACGGTGTTTACCAAGCTGAGATTGATTACTTGATCAACCAAGAGATGGCAATGACAGACGAAGACATCTTATGGCGCAGAACCAAACTTGGCTTATACATGAGCGAATCTGAGCAACAAGCATTGTCTGATTACTTAAAAGAGAAGCTACAACGTAAAGTGGTAAGCTTTTCTCAAGTAAGCTAATCCATCAGCCAACAAGCACAGTTCAACAACCTGATTAATAAACAAGCTTAGCGTCCCCCGCGCTAAGCTTTTTTTATTATTTGCCTCCACTATTTGCGTTCAACTCCTTGCACTTCAGTAGTTGTCACTCGACCAAATCGCCCTTTTACCCTCTTCTATTTTCAACAAAAGCTAAATAGTGTTTTATCAAATGGGTTAATTATCAACTTGATAAAAGGTTGCTATTCTTTATCTCAACAAAACAATTCATTCAAAACGCTCACGATGTCAGCGCTTTAATAAGGAATCTATTCCATGCAAAAAGTCATTCTGATCACAGGCTCTACCGATGGTATCGGCTTCGAAACAGCAAAAGCACTCGTTCAGCAAGGTCACCACGTTTTATTGCATGGACGTAACCCAAGCAAACTTAAAGACGTTGAGCAGCAACTTATCGCTCTCTCTACGCAAGCGAAGATCCAAAGCTACGTGGCAGACTTGTCTATTCTGGCAGATGTTGATGCGTTGGCTGACAAAGTAATTGCTGAGCGCGATAAGATTGATGTACTGATTAACAACGCAGGTGTGTTCAACACTCCGAACCCAATCACTAAAGACGGTTTAGATGTTCGTTTTGTTGTGAATACCATTTCACCATACCATCTGACTAAACGTCTGCTACCTGTACTAGATGCATCTAGCCGAGTGGTGAACCTGTCTTCAGCCGCGCAAGCAGCAGTGAACATCGAAGCGCTAGAAGGTAAGAAACCAATGTCTGATGGTGACGCTTACGCACAAAGCAAGCTTGCGATCACTATGTGGACTCGTGAGATGGCAAAAGAGTTAGGCTCTACGGGGCCAATGGTGGTTGCTGTCAACCCAGCTTCGTTACTAGGCAGCAAGATGGTGAAAGACGCTTATGGCATTGCAGGCGGCGACCTAAGCATCGGTTCTGATATTCTGGTTCGCGCATCATTGTCTGATGAGTTCGCACAAGCAGGCGGTCAATACTTTGATAACGACAACAACACGTTTGCTAACCCGCACCCAGATGCGATTTACGGCGATAAGTCACAACAAGTTGTCGCTAAAATTGAAGAGATCATCAAAGCAACGCTTTCTTAATGACAGCTATGCTCAAGTGATTTTCTGATTCCAAGAAAAAGCCCTACGTGACTAACGCATAACTTAGTCACGTAGGGCTTTTTCGTTAAATCTATCTGATTCTACTTTTGTTCCCAATACGGTGGATTACCATAATATTCAGAGAAGTAGTCAATGAAGGCTCTCACCTTTGGTGCAAGTAACCTTGTGCTTGGGTACACAGCCCAAATTGCAGGCTCTGATGTTAATGGGTAATCTTCTAATATTTGAACCAGCTGACCGCTTTTCAGTTGTTCATAGGCACACCAATTCGATGTCACCGTGATCCCCATACCACCTGAGGCTGCGTCACGCAGTGCTTCCCCGTTATCTGCCCTGAACGACCCAGATGCCTTAATCGTCTTAGGCCCGCTTTCAGTATTGAAGGTCCAGTTTTCTAAACCAATTAAGCTAATACATTGATGATCGTTAAGATCTCGAGGTTTGGCTGGCTTACCATATTTGATTAAGTAATCAGGCGATGCACACACAATACGCTTGTCTGTCGCAAGTTTTCGGGCAATCAGTGTCGAGTCTTTCAGCTCCGAGATACGAATCGCGATATCAAAGCCACCCTCAACAACATCCACCATCGAATCTGATAGCCTGAGATCGACTTTTAACCCAGAGTAGCGCTCTAAGAATCCAGGTAAGGCAGGAACAAGATGCAAACGTCCAAAAGACGCAGATGCGGTAACTCGCAACGTTCCGGTTGGAGAATCACAACCCACACCGACCGCCGATTTGGCAGCATCCACGCTCGATAACACTTCTTCAGCATGAGGTAAGAATGCTTCCCCCTCTTCGGTTAAAGAGACCTTACGAGTGGTTCGGTGGACCAAGCGAACGCCTAAATTGTCTTCCAGTTTACTGATGTGCGAGCTTGCAACAGCAGGAGACAAACCAAGCTCTTGCCCAGCCATGCTGATGTTATGTGTGGAAGCTAAACGAACAAACAATTTGAGGTGTTCAATATTCATGAGATTACCAATAAAATCTTAAAAATCGTGTACCAGTAACCCTCATTATGCGTCATTCACATAACAACACAACGTATTAACTTAGTTGAATTGTGAAGATGTTATTGTGCCAAAACGAAAAAAACTCCCGAAGGAGTTTTTTTGTCTAAGTCTGCAATTCGCCATTTAGCTAATCAGCAAAATTACTAGCTCACTAGCCAGTTAAACGTGCATGCAGTGCATCTTTCAGTACAGAACGATCATGTTTCAGTTGGTGCATCGAGCCGTCATCAATGGGTGAATCTTTCAGCTCAAGCTTACGAATCTCTTTATCAAGGTTGTCGTACGTCTTCATGTCTGCTGCAAAGCCATCGTCAGTTTTAACAAGCTCAGCAATTTTATCTTTCATTTCAGGAAATTCGTGAACAAGAGAATGATTTTCACCTAGCATAGAAACCTCTTAAGTTGAGTAAAGTGATTGGTATTACGCATTCATTATTAACCTTAGCAAGGGAGTCAAATAACAAATGAGATCCAGTACACAGCATAGAATATAGACAATTCAGATTCACAAATTTACAACATCCACCAAGAAAATGGCTTTGCTGATTTTGAATTGTCTCAGTAACGGAAGTAGGTTTATGGCGATTATCCCGCCTCGAAAACAATACTTCTTTCGATTTTTACTTAGCCTGCAAGTATCGTTTTTAACTAAACGCTACCAAGCAAACGTCTGAATAACACTGTCTTTAGCCATTGGGTTTGATGCTATCGCATGGTTCACCTTAGCCAAAAATTGCTCTCTTGAATCAAGCAGGAAACCTTTCTGAGTCACGATGTTATTACCATGGTCGCCCCAATAGAAAGTATCGATATTGAGGTTTTCGAGTAAGTATTTTTCCTCTTCTAAGATCTGAAGTTGAGTCGGCATGATGAACGTACCGTCATTAACTTGCTGCTCCAAAATCGTTCCTGGTTGTATTGCTAACGCCATTGGCGCTATCTGCTCAGGTTTCATGATATTCAGCAACCTTGTTGTCTCGACAATGTGCTCGCGGGAACGCTCACGACCGCCGAGTCCAAAAATAAACGACAATAGAGTTTCGATACCTGCCTCTTTTGCCAGTGCCATGCCCTCAATCGCTTGTTCTGGTGTCATGCGCTTTTTGATGTTGTCGAGTACAACCGCATCGCCTGACTCCAACCCCGCATAAGCCATAGTGAGACCGGCACTTTTAAGCTCTTTAAGTTCGCTCAAGCTTTTACGACGGAAATCGTTCAAACCACTATAGAGCGATACTTTTCTGCTTTCTGGAAAGGTATGACGAAGCTTATCCAAAATCTTAAGGAGATAATCCGTGGCGGGCGGCCATCACGTTGCCATCGATAAGGAAAATCGATTCAACGTAAGGATAAATCAGGCGAGCTTCTTCGATATCTTTAAACACATCCTCAATATCACAAACCTTGAATCGTTTATCGCTGAACATATTACAGAACGTGCACGTGTTGATACTGCAACCTAAAGTGGTTTGAATCAGAATGCTCTTCGCCTCTGTCCATGGACGATATACTTTTCCCTCGTAATTCATATTGGTTTCTCCGGTCTATAAGCACGAGAGCGTGCTTTAATAAAACAGAGTTTATCAACACCAGTATTCATTGATAATTCGCGATATAGTCGAATCATTTTTTAGATTTTGTATAAAATAAAAGCCTTGTGACAACACAAGGCTTTGTAGGGGTAACTCTCTACCGGAGCTGCTGAAAATGTGTTTCCACAAAAGAAGATTAGCTGCTGCACCCTTGGGTATGAACTCGATTCATGTCGTCACCGACTTGTGCTTCTTGAGACCCCGTCGATTGGCATCCTGCCACGAATAACAGCGTTACAGATAAGATAAGCCATTTCATAATAAATCCTCTTTCGGTCATGACTAAAGCATAGTGCTTAAAAGCGCGGATACCTCAGTCATTAACTAAAACCTTACCTACCGATAAGGCCTTGGTTAATGAACAAAGCATCGCTTCTTTAACTAACGACCTGCTTTTGTACAAAAAACTTTCACTTCAACGAATGAAAATCGTACAAGAGCGAAAATAGGACAGCTATGGAACTAAGAATAAGAACTAGAAGTTAGTCACTCGTCGCCAAACGTACAGCCGCTTCTGCATGAATGGCTGTGGTATCAAACAAGGGAACATCAGTGTGTTGCTGCTGAATCAGGAGGGCGATTTCAGTACAGCCCAGAATAACGGCTTCTGCACCTTGTTGGCCTAGCTTCTCAATGATTTGACGGTATACATCTCGAGATTCTTCTTTTACTTGGCCTCGACACAGCTCTTGATAAATGATGTTGTGGACTTTCTCTCGGTCACTCTCATCAGGAATCACCACATCGATACCGAATTTGTTAGTCAGACGGCCTTTATAGAAATCTTGTTCCATGGTGAAAGCGGTACCGAGTAATCCGACTTTCTTCACGCCTTGTTCCAGCAGCTTCTGCGCCGTGGTATCAGCGATGTGCAAGATAGGGATCGTGATCTTCTCTTCAATCTCAGGAACGACCTTATGCATGGTATTGGTACAGATCAGGATGAAGTCAGCGCCGCCCTTCTCTACCGATAAAGCTGCATCCGATAAGATGTCAGCCGTCTCAGCCCAGCGACCTTGATGTTGAAGCTTTTCTATCTCATCGAAGTTCACGCTGTACATACAAACCTTTGCAGAATTGAGCCCACCAAGGCTCGCTTTAACGCCCTCGTTGATGGACTTGTAGTAACTCACTGTCGACTCCCAACTCATACCGCCGAGCAAACCGATCGTTTTCATTTTTCTATTCCTTTAATTTCTGACTATCCCGATTAAACCGTCACACATTGAAAATTTATAGTACGTTCTTGCTTAAAGCGAGCCCATAACACCTTATTCCTTTCAAACGATTGCTTTCAAACCGTTCATTCCCAAACCTCCGCTCACAAAAAAGCTCGAATTAAAAATCCAAGCCTTTGTGGTTTTGGCCAAGGGTAAACGTGGCGTTAGTACACCTCACACCAATCTGATTTCATGTCGATCAGTGTCCAATCCTCTCTGGAATTCGCCTCATCTAGCGCTTTATCAAGCTTGCCAACGTGAGACTCACGATCGTACTGCCACTCGCGCTCAGCGTCAGTGTGATGAACAATCATCGCCATTGAGTTGGGTTGGCTCGTTGCCCACTGCATCATCGCTTGATCACCGTCTGAGTTACCCACCGCAAGAATAGGTTTCTTACCTATAATATGTTGAATATTGGTGACCTTTCCTGCTTTGTCATCGATGGTCAAAATCGACGAGTCTTTGGTCACCATTGGTTTGCCATCGTTGTAGCTGTAGTTGTATTTAAGCGCACTACCGATGATTTGCTCTGTAGGAATGTTGTAAGCTTGTGGAGCCCACGCCCTCATGAAATCAACGCCTCCGCCCGACACAATATAAGTCTTAAAGTCATGCTCTTGCAGGTAAGTCAGCATCTCTTTCATTGGCTGGTAAGTAAGGTCTGTGTAGGCTTTGTTGAAGCGTTTATCTTTTGCTACCGTCAACCATTGCTCAACGTCTTGCTGGTATTGTTCAACAGTCATACCAGAATGTGTCGCCATGATGATTTTCAATAACCCTTCTTCACCGCTGCCCAAAACGCTCTCAATATCATCTTCAAGCACAAACTTAAACGGTGCTTCTGTTTTCCATTCAGGGTGCTCTGGCGCCATCTCTTTTACACGATCTAGCACAAAGGCTAATTGGAAGTAGTACGGCTTTTCCGACCAAAGCGTACCATCGTTATCAAATACGGCAATGCGATCTTCAATTGCCACAAACGTATCAGATTCAGCTTGGGTGGCTTGCCCAACAAAATCGACAATCGCGGATTTGCTCTCGCTGTCCTTCCAAGAAGGCAGTAATGTAGGGTCACAATCTTTAGCAAAAGATGAGAAAGAGAGGCTAGATAAAATCGCAACGGACAAAAGGGTTATTTTCTTCATAGCACTACCATGTTGTTGAATTAATTACCGGGTTTAATGTAATTCATCCTAGTTGGTCTACTCTGATTTTCCACTTATGAACACTATAACCAATGCTCATGTTGGTATTAGATTAGTACCACAGCTAAGCTGGCTGAGGGTGCTCTGCGATGTATTTATCGAGAACTTAAAAGGAGACAAACAAAAAAGCAGAACTTCAATTCCTCAAAGTTCTGCTTTAACAATCCATGACTGCTTACGCTCTGCGCTTTTTGAAAGCGTGCCAACCAGCGCTGAAAATTGTTTTTAACACCACACCGAGTGCGCTTAGTTTTGGGTCGGCGTTCTTGCCAGAGGCAATGCGCCACATCTGATGTTCATACCAAACCAGCCCGACCATCGCCACTTTGTCTAATGCGGGTTTTCCTGTGGTTGGCACCGTTAGCGGCATGCCGTGGCTAGGGTTTTCAATTAACTTGTTTGGGAAATCAGGATCAACCGCCATTGTGCGCGCAATACCAATAAAATCGGTCGCCGAGGAGTTTAATGCTTCATTCATTGCTTGCGCAGTTCGAAAACCACCCGTGACCACCAGCGGAGTGCTGACGAGTTTTCTCGCCTTCACCATGTAATCCATAAAATACGCTTCACGTTTACCGTGCTGGCCTTGATTGGTTCAGCTTTGCTCTTTGAACCCATCATTGATGGACTTTCATAGGTGCCGCCGGAGATCTCAATCAGGTCGATACCGTTATCACTCAGTGTTTGAACAACCTGCATCGACTCTTCTTCAGTGAAGCCACCTTTCATAAAGTCAGCGCTGTTGAGCTTAATTCCGACAGGGAAATCTTCACCGACCTCTTTTCGAATCGCGCGATAAACCTCAAGCACGAAACGAAGTCTGTTTTCGAGTGAGCCACCCCATTTGTCTTGGCGTTGATTGTGTCTCGAAGACAAAAACTGACTCACGAGATAACCATGAGCACCGTGAATCTGCACGCCAGTAAAGCCTGTTTGTTTTGCAAGCTTTGCACTCAGCGAAAATTTATCAATGATTGCGATTATTTCTTTTTCAGCCAGAGCTCGTGGTGTATTGAAGCCTTTCTCTAATCCACGCTCTAAAGAGATAGCCGAAGGCGCAACCGGGCTATCACATAAGAATTTAGGGATTTGTTTACCTGGGTGGTTCAATTGCATCCATATCTGCGAACCATTTTGTGTTCCAGCCTTCGCCCACTCACGAAATACGCTTAAGTCACTTTGCTCATCCAACACAACGTTTTTAGGTTCACCAAGCGCACCTCTATCGACCATCACGTTGCCCGTCATGGATAGGCCAATTCCTCCTTGAGCCCAACGCTGGTACAGCGTGACTAAACCTTGCTTAGGGTTATGATGTTTATCACCTAGCTGTTCACTCATTGCCGATTTGAACAGGCGATTTTTGATCACTTGGCCATTAGGAAGAGAAAAAGGGTCGTTGAGGCAGATTGGATTCATGCGCGTGGTTACTTTCTTGGGTTTATATATTGAGTCCAGTATGCCCTATTTTATCCGACAGTTTTTATCATTTAGTGCCTATTTCGAAGCAAGTTTCGCTCAAAAAGGAAATGCCAGCGGCATAGCAGCTGGCATTAATCGATTATAAATAGAATCTCAAAAACTGGGCTGACGCTGCTGAAATATGTCAACCAGAAAGGCTCGAACACCCTTTACGCTCATGGTAATTGTCGGTATTGTGATTCTCTACGCCATCATCACAAGGACTGTCTGAGAGTTATGAACAGCACGATTGAAACTATTCTGGGGCACCGCTCCATTCGTCAATATACAAATCAACCGATTGAAAAGCACAACTTGATGTGATTATTCAGGCTGGTCTCGCGGCTTCGTCATCGAGCTTACTGCAGGCTGTTTCTATCGTGAGAGTGACAAACAAAGAGAAGCGCAAACTGTTAGCCGAATACGCAGGCAACCAAGCTTACGTTGAGAACGCGGCTGAGTTTTTAGTGTTCTGTATCGACTATCAGCGCCACGCTCAAATCAACCCTGAAGTGAAAACCGACTTTACTGAACTGACCCTAATTGGCGCTGTCGATTCTGGCATCATGGCGCAAAACTGCATGTTGGCTGCTGAGTCTCTAGGTTTAGGTGGCGTGTACATTGGCGGGCTGCGTAACAGCGCACAACAAGTCGATGAACTGTTAGAACTACCACAACATACCGCCGTGTTGTTCGGGATGTGCTTAGGTCACCCGGCACAACAACCAGAGGTGAAACCTCGCCTCCCTGCTCACGTAGTAATGCACGAAAACCAATACCAACCGCTGAGCCTAGATGAAATTGCCAGCTACGATGATTCGATGCAAAGCTACTACGCAAGCCGTTCAAGCAACCAAAAGCAGAGCAGTTGGTCACAGCAGATCACACAGAAACTCTCTGGTGAATCTCGCCCACATATCCTGCCTTACTTAAACAGCAAGCAGCTGACCAAGCGTTAAGCCGTTAAGCCGTTAAGCCGTTAAGCCGTTAAGCCGTTAAGCGATTAGAGCTAGCAGCAAACAGCAGTACAAACAAAAATGTCAGCGTAATATACGCTGACATTTTTATTTATCCGGAGGCGGCTAGCTTACAGATATTTCTCAATCGGTAACAACTGTAGGAAACCTGATTGCATTCGTTCCCATTGACCAGTGTCAGGTTCGCTGTCCCAACGTTGATCGCCTGAATACCAATACACATCACCGTATTCCAATTCCAAGCGCCAGCTATTATCTTCACTCATTGCTTGCTCAATAGTGTCTGCTAACGTTTCAGAAATCTCTTTATTTTCGATGATCAAAACCGATTCAGTATTGAGGTAGGTAGAGCGCAAGTTGAAGTTAAATGAGCCGATGCTCGCGATGCTGCGGTCGAATACGACTGATTTAGCGTGCAAGCCATAGGCTGTCTCAGGCGCACATTTAGACACGTCTTGAGTCGATGCTTCACACAACTTAGATTCTGGTTTTAGCTCAAACAGATCGATGCCATGCTCCAACATATCGTAACGTCTGCCCGCATAAGCAGAATGATTAGTCACCAGATCATTAGAGGCCATAGAGTTAGTTAGCGCTTTTATCTCAACGCCCTTATTGTTCAACACTTGCCACTCTTCAAGCTGACCATCATCGAATACAAGGTAAGCCGATTCCAATAAGATCTCTTGTTTCGATTCACTCGCTAACTTACCTAGAAGAATCGCGGTCGCTTTCGGTTCATCGGTATTGTCTGAATCATCAGGAACAGGCTGATCGTAAACAAAACGCGCATTCACCCATGCCATCTCACCAATCACCTCTTTCAGCAAACTATCAGCAGCCTTACGATCTAGTGGCAATTCCGGGTAATTTTGATAATGCGGAACGACAATATTATCTATCTTCGAGAGATCAGGTTGCTCGTCATCACCCAGCATATCGACAGGGTAAGACCAACGGCTGTTCCAGTATTCAACAAAACTGGTTTGGATGGTGTTAACTACCGAGCCCATCACCAACACATCGCGGTCTCGGAAATTGATTTCATCAGAAAGGTCGAAGTATTCATCACCAATATTACGTCCACCCACCACAGACAAAGTACCATCTACGGTAAACGACTTATTGTGCATACGGCGATTTAAGCGAGAAAAGTCACCGACAAAGCTCAGCCATTTACTGATGCCACGGCGTGTTGGTGTTGGATTGAAGATACGAATCTCGACGTTCGGGTGCGCATCCAGTGCCGACAGCAACCCTTCACGTTCGTTGAGGTTGATATCATCCAGCATTACGCGCACCTTCACACCACGCTCAGCCGCGGCTAATAAACGGCTAGCGAGATAGCTTCCCGATTCGTCAGAGTTCCAGATGTAGTATTGAATGTCGATGGTGTGCTCGGCACTTTCTACCAGCGCTAATCGCTGTGCCAAAGCATCCCAACCGGACTCTTGCAGACGAACCGCAGTGTTGCCTTGCTCTAAAGCTTCAGGCTGAAATTCATTGGTTAGAACCGATAAAGAGCTAGGTGCAGGAGAGGTTGGCGGTTCTGTTGGATGATCGATGCCTTCAGGAAGTGAAGAACACCCACCTAAAACGGCGATTAAGATTAACGTTAAACTGATGCGTTGGAGCACAGGCATGTATCTGACTTCCTTTTCACGATGACGTCTTTAGAAACTTTCCGTACAGCTTTTCAATGAACAAGCTATTCCGATCTATTCATTGATTATTACTGCTAAAGCCTGAAATTTATAGGTAATTATCCAGTATAAATTTAAAGATCAGTAAATTGACCTACAAATCACCTAAGTTGAGTGAGTGTCAGGCAATATAAACTTAGCGGGTTTTCTACCATTTCGATGGTGAGTCTGTTCGGTCTGGGTGATGCTTCACCATTGTTTGGAGATCTAGTTTCACCGCTTGATTTCACACTAACAGGCGTGTCGACTTACTTATATGAGATCGTGCAAACGCATTACTTACGTAAGCGCTAAAGCTGTTGTTCATCTAAGGGACATGTAAGGATCAACACCGAAAACATTGTTCACACTACATAACGTTTATCGTCCCTACACAAGCCTTCCCTATAGTAGTACCCTTTATTGTCTCTCATTCTTGATGGTAACTGGATATTATGAAGCTTTTGGTCGATCGCACTGGTGAACAGTTTTTAGATATTCTGCAAGAATCGGGAGATACATTGACGGTTCAATTCATTACCAATGAAGGCAATCGAAAGGGTAAGCCGTTCCAAGATAACTTGAGTGGATTGTTCCTCACAGGGTGGAAGCCGCGCACCACTTCAACCGCCATCGGATTAGAACGCTTTAAGCAAGGCAAACTTGAAGATCCCAAAGTGAGTTTCGCATTGCACCAGCTCTATCCACTGGGTCGAGACGTAAAATTACCTTCTGGAGATATCGCCACAATCGCGAGTTACGCCAATACCCATGCCGATGGCTACTATATGTCTGTGCGCCTCAACGATGAATTAACCCGACTCAAGATTACACCCGATTGGGAACTGCAACCTTCCACTCAAAGATTGGCTCTGCCTTATTACCCAGCCCCAAGAACTAAAGAAGAGCTCGACAACATTGACGATTTTGATGCGTGGGCGGGCGGCTTCTAAATACTCCTCACCTACGCCTAGTAGCACATAATACCCAAGTTATTATCAATTATTTTTTGACAATAATTCAAATGTAGCACTGTTTATCGTTTCAAATATTCCCACTATTATTTATCCATCGACACAGACTGCAGCTCAATGAACAAAGAGTGGCACTGTAAACACAGACAAATCACCATTTCGGTGAAAAATAATATAGGTACCAACATGACTCAACTAACTATCGTCGCAAACATCGTCGCTAACGAAGACAAAATTGAATTGGTTAAAGCAGAGCTGCTAAAGCTGATTGATATTACTCGCGCTGAAGAAGGCTGCATCAACTACGACCTTCACCAAGACAATGAAAACCCAGCACATTTCACTTTCTACGAAAACTGGACGTCTCGTGAACTTTGGCAAACACACATGGGTAATACTCACCTCGCCGAATACATGGCAGCAACCGAAGGTAGTGTTACGTCATTTACACTTAACGAGATGACTAAGATCGCTTAAGTACAGTTTCAGTAGTCTGTTACTAGAAAGCACACTGACAAGCTATCGAGTTCAATTTGAAAGCCCCGCTACACGTCAGCGGGGCTTTTTCATTTATGCGGATATCGTCAGCCGCCTTAGTTAGAGCTTCAAACGGGGCTGAATAAAATCGATAAACGCCGAGATACGTTTAGAGACAGAGGACGACTTGTAGTAAACCGCATTCACTCGCTCTCGGTCTGTGTTGGCAAGTTTGTCTTGTTCCAGAATAGGGATTAGACGCCCTGCTGCCATATCTTCCTGCACCATAAACCCCGATAAACAAGCAATCCCATTTCCAGCTAGTGCCAGTTGACGCACGGTTTCACCATTACTGGCTGTCACAGTAGGCGCGACATCACTTTGGTTTGGTAAAGGCCAATGGTTAAGCACTTTGTTACCCGCAAACCCCACAATTTGATGCGAACTCAAATCTTCAGGTTTGGTGGGCACCCCACGCTTAGCGAGATAATCAGGTGACGCAACAATATGGAGTAAACTTTTTCCTAACGGGCGAGCGTGCAGTGTTGAATCGGACAACTTACCGATTCGAATCGCAACATCAGTTCTCTTTTCGAGAAGATCAACGAAGCCTTCGTTGGAAGTGAGTTCCAACTCAATGTCTGGGTAAGCCTCTTTGAATGACTGCACCAACGGCACTAGTTGGTGAAATACGAATGGACTGGCGGCATCGACTCTTAAACGACCTTTTGGCAACTCACCGCGCGACACGATTTCTTCTTCCGCGCTCTGAATCATCTGTAATCCCACCCTGACTGAATCGACAAACTGCCGTCCTTCCTCCGTCAATTCCACGCGTCTCGTTGTTCGGTTGAATATTGAGACGCCGAGTTGTAACTCAACCTTACTCACCGAGCGAGACACCTTGGCGACCTGCACATCCAGCGCCTCTGCCGCCGCAGAAAAACCACCAGCATCGACAACGGTGAGTACCATTTCTAAATCATCTGAACGGGTTAACATGAGGCTCCTTCGCTATCTTCATTTTGTTTAATGTCATCTCGCTTGTGCTCATCACAGCTCAAATCACGGTGTCTTTTCGATCTCATCAGCTTAATCCAATGATCGGCTAACCCTCCAATTATTGCAAATATCACAAAGGTTATTTGTTAATGATGGCATTTTTCACAAATATATTTTGCTAGATAATCCTCGCCATCAAACGAAGCGCTCCTATTGCAGTCACAAGCTGCCCCATTTTATCGCGCTCGGTACTTAACAAAGAACAGTAAGAGAGATGATTATGCCACTAGCATTACTTGCATTGACGCTCAGCGCCTTTGCCATCGGAACCACAGAATTTGTCATCGTAGGCTTGATTCCTACCATGGCGAGCGACTTGAATGTATCTCTGCCATCAGCAGGCCTATTAGTCAGTTTATACGCGCTTGGCGTTGCTATTGGCGCACCAGTCTTAACGGCATTAACCGGCAAATGGAATCGTAAAGCGGTGTTGCTGACCGTGATGGCATTGTTTGTCATTGGTAACTTATTGGCGTGGCAAGCTCCGGGTTATAACACGCTGATCGCCGCACGAATTTTGACTGGCCTTGCCCATGGCGTGTTCTTCTCGATTGGATCGACCATCGCGACAGGTTTGGTTTCAAAAGATAAAGCAGCCAGTGCCATTGCGATCATGTTTACAGGTTTAACGGTTGCATTGGTAACCGGCGTACCACTGGGCACTTATATCGGGCAAACCTTTGGCTGGCAAGCGACCTTCTTGATCGTGGCTCTGCTTGGTCTTATTGCTCTTATCGGTAGCGCTATCTTGGTTCCAAGCAACCTTAAGCAACCACCAGCGGCGAAGATTTCGGCACAACTAAAGGTTCTAACTCAACCACGCTTACTGTTGGTTTACGCTATCACAGCACTAGGTTATGGCGGCACATTCACAGCGTTTACGTTCCTTGCTCCAATACTGGAAAATGTATCAGGATTTGATTCGAGCTCAATCAGCTTAATCATGTTGGTTTACGGTGTGTCAGTGGCGGTCGGTAACATCTGGGGCGGAAAAATGGCCGACAAGATGGGCCCAATTAAAGCACTGACCGTTATCTTCTCTGGTTTAGCCGCAGTACTGGTGGTATTCAACTTTACCGCAGTAAACCCTTACGCAGCTGTTGCTACCATTTTGGTTTGGGGTGCATTCGCATTCGGTAACGTTCCAGGACTACAAGTGTATGTTGTGAAACTGGCTGAGAAATACACACCAGACGCCGTCGATGTCGCTTCTGGATTGAACATTGCAGCCTTCAACGTCGGTATTGCATTAGGCTCATGGGGCGGTGGTTTGATTGTCGCGAAATCTGGATTAATGAACACCCCTTGGGTAGGTGCTGTGATCGTTTTGATCGCTCTTGTTCTGACTCGATTCAGTGGTGCGTTAGATAAAAAGCAAGCACAACAAGCTGTTCCATCTAGCATCTAGCATCTAGCATCTAGCATCTAGCAAGAATAGAAAAAACAAAGCCCGAACCTAGGTTCGGGCTTTATCAATTCAATCTGATTATTACTCGTTATCGATCGCTTTCAGCACTTTACATGGATTACCGACTGCAACCACATTGGCTGGGATGTCTTTGGTTACGACACTGCCCGCGCCAATCACGCTGTTTTCGCCAATGGTGACACCGGGGCAGATGATTACACCACCGCCAAGCCAAACATTGTCGCCAACATTAATCGGTGTGCCAAACTCAACGCCTTCTTCTACACGGCCTTTCACATCGAGAGGGTGACCTGCAGTCAGGATTTGAACGTTCGGACCAAGCAGCACATTGTCGCCAATAGTCACTTCAGCCACATCCAAAATCACGCAGTTAAAGTTAGCGTAGAAGTTCTTGCCTAGCTTGATGTTCGAGCCGTAGTCACAACGAAATGGAGGTTCTAAATGCGCATTTTCACAGTCCGGAATGAGCTCTTGCGTTGCTGCTTCCCATTCAGATGTGCCAGGAATACTGTTATTGAGTTTTTGAAGCACCTTGCGACATTCGATACGAGCTGCATAAAGCTCTTTATCCCAAGCCTGATAAGGTTCACCTGCTAGCATTTTTTGTTTTTCTGTTTTCACGTTACTTACCTGTTCTCACATCAATTAGCTATTTTCATATTACTTATCTAGCTCCACATTACTTAACTAATGGTGGTCAATTCATCGACCAAAAACGCAATATCGCACATCTAAATAACAGTGAATAAGGAGTGTTTGAGCTTGGTTTAAGAGATGCGCAGCTCGTCACTTTTTGTAGGTAAAATATGAAATTCGAACAGTGCTAATTTAGCTTCGCTATCGAATCACGTAACACCAAACTACCAGTGGTATTGATGGTGGTCGCTTGCTCTGTTTCACCGACAATTTGCAGGATCGCCTTTTGCGTCATTTGCTCTAATGGCACACTCACAGACGTTAAGCTTGGCGTTAAAAACGCCCCCACTTTGCTGTTATCAAAGCCGGCGATCGAAACATCTTGAGGCAATGAGTACCCAAGTTCGGTTAACGCCTTAATCGCACCAATCGCCATATCATCGTTTTCAGACAAGATAGCAGTGAATGTGGTTCTGCTTTTTGCCAAAGCCTGAGCCGCGTGATAACCGCTCTCCATCGTCCAATCACCTTGAACAACGTTGGACTCATCCAATGCAACACCATGTTTAGTTAACACATCTTGATAGGCTTGGTAACGCAGCTCATCGGTCGAAGAACCGGCTTTACCACGAATCACTGCAATATCGGTATGACCCTGCTCGATGATGTGTTCAACCATCAAACAAGCGCTCTGATAATGGTCGGTGGTAATAGCATGATTGGGCTTCGACGGCATTTCTCGGTTGAGTACCAGAATCGGAGTGTCAGTGCTTTCGATGATCTGAGCTATCTCGCTTTCGGTTAAACATTGCGGATAGATGATGATGCCCGCGCACTTCATATCCAGCAGGAAATTGATCGCCTTTCTTTCGTCTTCAGCGCTGTGTTTGCCATCGGTGATCACCAATTGGTGATTCGACTTTTCGCTATAAGAAGCCGCGTGATACATCAAGGAAGAGAAGTAAGGGCCATTGAACAACTCATTGGTAATTACAAAGCCGATGAAATTGGTCTTCTTGGTCGCCAATTGCTGAGCCAACAAGTTCGGTCGATAACCTGTTTCTTGAATCGCATCAAATACCTTTTTCACCACATCTGGGCGCACGATGTTCTTGCCATTTAAGACACGAGAAACGGTCGATTTAGATACGCCTGCGCGGTTTGCGACATCAAGCATGGTTACCATTCGCTTCTTTTCCTTTATAAAAAATTAGCCGACATAGGCCGACTAATTCATTGCAAAATGACAGCTCACAGTTCACATAACTGCGCTGGGGAATGCATTCTAAATAGTGGCACCGTTAGATGCAATCACACCTTTATACCACTCGAAAGACTTCTTGCGCTTGCGTTCTAGTGAGCCAGATTGATCGTTGTGCTTATCTACGTAAATGAATCCGTAGCGTTTTTTCATCTCGCCCGTGGTGAACGAAACTAAATCGATACAGCCCCAAGGGGTATAGCCCATCAAATCAACACCATCAATCGAAACGGCTTTTTTCATCTCTTTGATGTGGTCGCCAAGGTAAGCAATGCGGTAATCGTCATTAATGCTGCCATCTTCTTCAATGGTATCAACCGCGCCAAAACCGTTCTCAACGATGAACAATGGCACTTCATAACGTTCATACAGAGACGCTAAACAGAAACGCAAACCCGTCGGATCAATTGGCCAGCCCCAATCGCTAGACTGGATAAACGGGTTATCGACCGAATTTTCATGACCGCCGTCCATCGCTTCTTCTGTAGATTGGTGAGAAGAAGAATCCAAGGTATTCGACATGTAGTAGCTAAAGCCTAAGTAATCAGCCTTACCTTCTTTTAGGATCTGCTCATCTTCAGGCTGCATCTCAATGTTGAAGCCTTTGATTGCCCAGTCACGCGTAGCGTAATTTGGGTAATGACCGCGAACCATCACATCTGAGAAGAAGTAACGGTCACGCATCGCTTGTTGTGCCACCATAATGTCTTCCGGTTTAGAAGAACGAGGATAGAAAGGCACCATCGCACACATTGCGCCGATTTGAAGATCTGGATTGATCTCGTGACCTTTCTTAACCACCAAAGCACTTGCAACAAACTGATGGTGAACCGCTTGATACATCGCCTCTTGCGGCTTTTCGCATTGTGGAAACTTCACGCCTGAGCATAACCAACCGAAAATATCTGCCGAGGTGTTCATCTGGTTGTTGATCTCGTTAAACGTCATCCAGTATTTCACTTTGTGTTGGTATCGTTCCATCACTGCAGTTGAATACTTAACGAAGAAGTCGATCACTTTGCGGTTCATCCAGCCGCCATATTCCTTAGCTAGATGGTAAGGCATTTCAAAGTGGCTCAGTGTTACCACAGGCTGAATGTCGTATTTCAACAGCTCGTCAAACAGATCATCGTAAAACGCTAAACCCGCTTCACACGGTTCAGCTTCATCGCCATTTGGGAAGATACGCGTCCACGCGATACTGGTACGGAAACACTTAAAGCCCATCTCAGCGAATAACTTAATGTCTTCTTTGTAGCGATGGTAGAAATCCACTGCGACTTGGTTAGGATAGTTTTCGCCATCAATCACGCCATCGGTGATTCGACGTTGTACACCATGAGCGCCCGCTGTTAATACATCAACAACACTGACACCTTTACCATTCGCATCCCAGCCGCCTTCTAGTTGATGTGCAGCAACCGCACCACCCCATAAAAAATCGTTCGGAAATTCGTTGTTCATACCGTTACTCGCTACAAGTTATTCGTGAAAAAGATCAGGATTAGAGAGCTCATTGCAACTCTGAAACCGATTTCAATAAAAGAAAAGATACAGGTTGAAACCGGTTTCAGCAATAGTTAAAAGATCTTTTTTGATCGAACTACAGACTAATCAACAGTCAGCATTACGATCAATGCTGTTCAAAATACTGATCATGCTGAGATTTGCCGGATAGGTCTTGAGTTCCCGGGTAGAACTGGACGAGTGTCTGATCGGCTAAAGTGAGGTGAATCCAACCCTCTTTGACTTTCAGCCAATTGGTACCGTTGGTCTCATAGACGGCAGGAAACTTGCCCCAGCCAGACTCTGATACCTGCAGCTCTTGAAATAGGTTAATCGGGGCTAGCTTATTGCTGTCGAAGTTTGCGTCGGCATAGACAGATAAAGGCTCGATGGCATCGTTTGGCTTAAACGTATAACAGCTCACAGAGGCTGAAGTGCGATCAAACCACTGGTAAGGTTGTGCACCGATTAAATCGTAGACCGTGCAATCATTGAATTGAATCGCCCACTCTTGGTGAGCTTTAAAACCGAGGTAACCTATGGGTTGTGATGGTTCAGGCTTTGAGTCCGCCTCCTGCTCATACACCGGTTCTGAGGTAGCACATCCCATAAGCCCAAGACTAAAAAGGAAAGTCACAGCAAGCTTCATCATTGTCATACCTCAGTTCCGTTAGTAGATGAGTAACTCAATTAAGTCTCTACATTAAACGGTAAGTTCCAAACGATTACCATCCGGATCGAGTACACAGCTCTCATAATAGCCATCGCCTGTTCTTCTTGGGCCATCTAAGCGCTCATAGCCGTCTTCGACCAAGTGTTGAGTCAGTTGATCGACCGCCTGTTCCGAACCTAATGATATCGCCATGTGAATGAAGCCTGTGAACTGGTCATAGATGTCGTCTTTCGATTCAGGCACCGAGTCCATTTCCATAATCTCTAAACGACTTCCCGTATCAAACGAGAGGAAGTATGAAGAAAACCCTTTAGTTGGGTTGTGATATTTTGAGTTCAATGTCGCGCCGAAATAATCTTCATAAAATCGCTTCAGTACTTCGAGTTGTTTGGTCCAAATTGCGATGTGTTCAATCTTCATTTTGTTTGCCTAAGTTTGATGTCTAACGCTAGATTACTCATCAAATAAGGAACAATAAACAGAACGAAATTCATCGAAATTGTTCCTGATTAACGGGCTCGATTTTATGTCCATAACTGCACAGTATTGGCATCTATGTTTGTGTAATAGTTATCTTTCCTCCATAGTCAGGTTTTACACAATCTGAGATTCAAACTGTGAGCTTTTTAAAACTGATACTACTTGCGGCTATATGGGGGGGCTCGTTTCTTTTCATGAGAATGGCCGCCAATCCATTAGGGCCCGCAGTCTTAATTGAAGCGCGAGTTCTGTTTGCAGCACTTACTCTGCTTTTAGTTTCTTTCTATTTAAAAAAGAAGCTCTCTTTTCATGATCACGCAAAACACTTCTTCATTCTCGGCCTGTTTAACACCACACTTCCTTTTTTGCTTTTCGCTTATGCCGCGCAGACACTTAACGCCTCGACACTCGCCATCTTGAACTCTACCGCGCCAATATGGGCGGCAATCATTGGTGCAATATGGACCAAAACAGCACTCGAGGCGAAAGTTCTATTGGGACTTGGGATTGGGGTAACAGGAGTTGGCGTGTTAGTCGGTTGGGATGCGATGAACATTGGCCGTGAGGCTATGCTTCCTATCTTTGCAGCAGTGATGGCGGCCTTTAGCTACGGAATAGCGTCAAACTATACCAAACAAGCCCCTAAAGTTGAGGCATTCAACAATGCTCATGGCAGCATGTGGGCTGCGGTATTGCTGGTTTTGCCGTTTGTATTCTTTATTCCGATGAGAGAAACACCCGACGTTACGATCACTACATCGGTTGTCTTATTAGGCGCGGTATGTACTGGGTTAGCGTATCTACTTTACTTCAATCTCGTCTCTGAACTCGGCGCACCTTCAGCCCTGTCCGTGACCTTCATCATTCCGGTATTTGGTATTCTATGGGGTAACTTATTCTTAGATGAAGCAATTGGCATCAATACGATTGTTGGTTCAATTCTGGTTATCACCGGCACCATGTTGGTGACAGGAATGACGCCTTCTAAGATGATAGAGAGCGCCAAACAGAAACGAGCAGCAAGAGCGGCTCGTTAATCAGCCATATATTGCTGAATCTTGTTTCTCAACCACTGATGAGCAGGGTTCGGTTCCGTTCTCTTATGCCAAATCATGTATTGCTGCACAGGCAACACCTCAAACGGCTGATCAAGAACTTGAAGCTGGAATCGCTCGGCAAATTGATTAGCAAAACTACGAGAAGTACTGCCGACACAATCAGAGCCTGACACCAGAACACACATCATCATCAATGAGTCACATTCTGAGCTAACTTTTCTTTGTTTGATGGCCTTCTTAGCGAAATAATCGGCCGTATAAAGACGAGAACGACGCATTCTAAAAGTGATGTGCTTTTCATCGTAATACTGCTCTTCGGTCACGACGCCATCAATTCTTGGGTGCCCTTTACGAGCAATCAATACCAACTTATCCTCAAGCACTTGCTGGTTCATATAACCATTGACCTGCGGGTAGTGAATATCGATGGCGAGATCCGCTTGCTGCATGCTCAAACTCTGCAGGAGTTCTTCTTCGTTATTCGGAACCATATTGAATTCGATTGAGATATTTCCCAGCGTTTCATCTTGCTCGACAAGCGGCTGAAGCTTGGTTAAACCTATCTCATTAACCAGAAGTCGGAATACATGATGCTGCTGATTATCGAATTGCTTCAAGGTACTGACAGCGCTGGTGATTCCTTCGAGTGCAGGTTCCACTCGGCTTGCTAGTTGCACCGCAGCATTGGTTGGAATGATCCCTCGCCCTTCACGAATAAACAGGTCAGTATCAAGCTGAGATTGGAGTCGCTTCAAGGCTCCACTCACCCCGGGCTGAGTCATACCAAGCGATTCTGATGCAAGCGTGATCGACTTTAATCGATACACTTCTAAGAACACGCTCAATAGATTTAAATCCAACTTTTCCACGTCGCTCACCGTTACTCTCCCTGTCAATGTGGTCTTAATCAATCATAGGTCAGGATTCGTCTTCGTCCCCCAACCATTGCATGATTCAATACATAGCCAATCGTGATGTATTAAATAAAGCTTACTTTATTTTTTGCTATATGTCTTATTCCTATAATCGCCTCAACGAAACAAAATTCTGAAATGAAGAGGCTCTTATGACAACTTCTCGCACGTTCAAAAATGCATCACTGTTCCTAGCTATCTCGCTGGCATTCCCTGCGATTGCAGCTAACCATGACCACGCACACTTCAGCGAAATTGGCGACCAAGGTGGCAAAAGCGCAACCGAGATGACGACCAAAGCAAACCAAGAGTTCGCAAAAACACTTAACTTTGCCGACACTCGTGCTTTCGACAATAACAACAAAGGTCTGATTGCTAGCTTTGATCAAGAGACGGGCGACATCATTCGTAATAGCTTTAACTTCATCGATCCAAGTGTAACGAATGCAGACCAAGCACCAGATTCAGTAAACCCTTCACTGTGGCGCCAAGCGGTATTGAACCAAGCAGCAGAAGGTTTATATGAAGTTGTTCCGGGTAAAGTTTACCAAGTTCGAGGCGCGGATTTAGCGTCTATCTCTTTCATTCGTAGTGACAACGGTTGGATCGCCTACGACGTTCTTCTTACCAAAGAATCAGCCGCCAAATCACTCGAATTCTTCAAGAACAACGTGCCTGATGGCGGTGAACTGCCCGTCGTTGCAATGATTTACTCTCACTCGCACGCTGATCACTTTGGTGGCGCAAGAGCAATCAAAGACGCGTATCCAGATGTAAAAGTGTACGGTTCGAAAAACATCACCAAAGAAATCGTCGACGAAAACGTACTGGCGGGTAACGCAATGTCTCGTCGTACCGCCTATCAATATGGCGCAACCCTGAACCGACACGAACACGGTATTGTGGATGCGGCACTGTCGAAAGGCCTATCAACCGGTAGCATTACTTACGTATTGCCAGACTACGAGCTGAACCATAACGAAGAGATTGAAACTCTGGTTATCGACGGCCTAGAAATGCAATTCATGGATGCTTCAGGTACCGAAGCGGCATCTGAAATGGTGACGTATATTCCGAGCATGAAAGCACTCTGGACTGGCGAACTGACCTACCAAGGTATGCACAACCTGTACACGCTTCGTGGCGCAAAAGTACGTGATGGTTTGAAATGGTCTAAGAAGATCAACGAAATGTTAGTCACTTGGGGCGAAGAAACAGAGGTGTTGTTTGCGTCTCACTCAGCCCCAATCTGGGGTGAACAAGAGATTTCTGATTACCTAAAAATGCAGCGTGATGCTTACGGTTTTACTCATAACCAAACGCTTCGTTTAGCCAATAACGGTGTGGTTCTACAAGACATCGGTGACGAGATTTACAAGGTAATGCCAGACAGCATTCAACAGTCTTGGCACACCAATGGTTACCACGGTACCTACTCTCACAACGCTCGCGCTGTGTACAACATGTACCTTGGTTACTTCGACATGAACCCAGCTAACCTTAATCCATTACCAATCGAGCCAGAATCGGGGAAGTTTGTTGAGTACATGGGCGGCAGCGATGCTGTGATTGAAAAAGCACAACAAGACTTCCAAGAAGGTGAATACCGCTTCGTTGCAACAGCACTGAATAAGGTGATTCAAGCTGAGCCAGAGAACAAAGTTGCACGTGGCTTATTGGCAGATACATACGAGCAATTGGGTTATCAATCAGAAGGTGCAGGTTGGAGAAACATCTACCTAACTGGCGCTCAAGAGCTTCGTATTGGCACACAACCGGGCGCACCGAAAACTGCATCTCCGGATGTGTTAGCGAACATGACGATTGAAAACCTACTCGATTACTTAGCCGTAAAAGTGGATTCGCTAAAAGCACAAGAAACACCATTTACATTGAATATTCAGTTGCCTGATGTAAAAGAGTTCTACTACGTTGAGATGTCTAACGGCAACCTGAACAACATCCAAGTATCAGAGCTGCAAGATGCGGATACGACACTGATCATCAATAAGTCTGACGTGTCTGACATCGTGCTTAAGAAAACAAGCCTTGGAAAACTGTTAGAAGACGGACAAGCAGGCGTGAAAGGTGATAAGACATCACTTAACAAACTGCTGTCTTCACTGACAGAAGCTGACACCTCTTTTGAGATTGTACCGCGCCCAAGTAAAGGCGAAGAAGTTGATGCAGAGCTATACCAAGATTCAGCGGTACACGCTCATTAAACGCCGGATACACTAAATAAAAACAACAGCAGTTAGCTAGAAAAACGTTCTATAAAGAACATAAAAACAAGCCCCTCCCTTTTGGTTGGGGCTTTCTTATTTGTTCTCAATATATGCTTCTGAATCGCTATTGAGTTTGCCCGTTTACGTCGCAATCCCAATAAGAAGGTGAACCATAATATTGAACAAAGTAATCGATAAATACGCGCACCTTTGGTGCAAGTAACTGAGCACTCGGGTATACCGCCCAGATAGCCGCCTCATCCTTTAAAGGGTAATCCGGCAACACCTCAACCAGCGAACCTTCCGCGAGCTGCTTGTATGCTATCCAACTCGCGCACATGGCAATGCCCAAGCCATCGACACATACATCCCTTACCGCTTCACCGTGATCGACGCGGATAGCACCTAGGCTCTCTTCGAGTTTTCCGATATGAATACTGGCTACCGGAGGTGACAACCCAAGCTCTTGTCCTGCTTGACCTATATTGTGCGTAGACGCGAGTCGCACAAACAATTTTAGATGTTCAATGTTCATCAATAATGGCTAGCCTGCGCTGAGTACACGCTGCTTATTGGCCGCAGCGGCACGGGGAATAATGTGAGTTTTAATATAGGCATTAAGCTTAAACCATGCAAAAGCGCCCGCTAAAACATTGGCGACTGTCGCAGCAATAACCGCATTGACCATGTCTCCGGTTATCGAGCCGATCCATAAAGCGGGAATGTAGAAAACAAACAAGCGTAGGAAAGAGACATTCAAAGCTTTACGCGGCACACCCAAGGCATTAAAGACCGACGCAACCAACATGCAAAGCCCAAGCGGCCCATAGCTGAACGGTATAAATAACAAGGTCACTTCAAACCAGCTGCGTATGCTTTGTTCTTCCGAGATAACAGGAATAATCCAGCCACTAAACAGCGCCAACAATGTTGCCATCACGGTGTGGAAAACCAATAAGAACTTCGCTGTTGTATTCAATAGCTCAGGGATTTTGCATCGCTGCTGCGCCCCTAGGTAACGACCAATCATAGGCGGGATAGACATCGTCAGAGCAAGAGAAAACACCAGCATAAAACTTTCAACACGGGCGAGTAAGCTCCAAAAAGCCATCTCATCGGTTCCGATTCTCGCAATCAATAGCATTGAGAAGAACGCGCTGACCGCAGGTAATATCTGATTCGCAGTGGTTGGCATTACCGTCTTAAATAACTCAAAACTGTAGCCTTTGATTCGGTTACTGCACGCGCCATTGAAGCCAAACCAACCTTTGCCGCGAGACTTGATTAGCATGTAGATTGCGCCGAAAGCGTAGCCAAGGCTCGATGCGATCGCCGCCCCTGCGATGCCCATATCCAATCCAAAGATCAGAATAGGGTCGAGAATTAGGTTAATCACGCTAGCAGCCAAGAACATGCTTCCGGTTGTTTTGGTATCGCCATTGGCACGATAAACGCAGGTGGCAAGATAAAGCACCGCCACCATCAATGCACTGAACAACCACAGTGGCCAGTACACATTAAAAATAGACAGCATGGATTGGTATTGAGCGTCAGAGACATCATTCACAAACGACGCAAAAACAGAATCGCTAAAAACAATCAGCCCTATGCAGATCAAAGCAATCACCAACACTCCAAATCCAACCGACAGCGTCGCAATTGAAGTAGATTTACGTTGTTCTTTTGCCCCTACCGCTTGAGAAATAATGGACGTTGCCGCCACACCGATGCCCACTTGAACACCGGTAAACGCTGCTTGAAATGGCAAGGTGATACCGTGAACCGCCAATTCATTCACCCCTAGCTGACCAATAAAGATCGAATCGACCAATTGAACCATCATGATCGCAAACACACCCAGCGTCAGTGGCAGCGTTTTCTCAATAATGGTTTTCAAAGTCGCGGATCTCATCTGCATAAGTCGGTTCACTCTTGTCTGTACCTTGGGGCTAATTACCTAGTTGAGCAGTATACGAAGCTAAATGAAAAGGATAAGAGCGCCAGACAAGGAATGAGTTTTTAGATTTCGTTGACAATCGAATTAGCAAGATACCTTCAACGTTAAAATATCCATCTAAGACACTGAATAAATTGAAATTATCAAACGCGCCAACACTCTTAATAATTCGTTAATAGTGTTTCGTTTAATGGTTAATTGTTGGTTCGAACATTCCTCGCTAGCCTGAATTTAGGTCGCATTCACACTGAATAGGCTGAAATGAAATCTCTCAGAAGGAATATGGAAATGGTATATCAAGGTTATACAACGTTTAAAGCTCAAGCCGAGGATGGAATTCTTACCGTCACTTTTGACTTCGGTACTGTGAATGTTCAAGGGCAAGAGACTTTGATGCTGACGAAGCCGAAGCACTCAAAGCGGAAGCTTATTGGTTGTATCAAGCTACGAGCAAAACCCCTGCGGTTAAGCGCTTCCAAATTGCCGATGAGCAAGGCCTAGAGCACGATATGGAAAACCAACGTAACTGGGAAACTCTGGTTATGAACGTTCAAGACATCAAATAACTCGGTCACTTCTCTTAATTTGGGTCAGTCACAAACTGACCCATTGTCTTACTTAATCGTTAAACGCCAACGGTTAACCACCAAGTGTTAAAATGGTCATTATTTGCCCCATAGACTCACATTTGAGTCTTCAGCTTGTGAGCCAAATGCAACTATGTGTCATTAATCTTTGTTATAACGTTGTTCAAACTATTTTTTGAAGGACGGAATATGCAAAAAATAATTCTGATCACAGGTGCCACGGATGGCATTGGTTTAGAGACCGCAAAAGCACTAACGCAGCAAGGGCACCATGTTCTGATTCATGGCCGCAACCCAGCTAAGGTCAATAAAGTCGTGACCGCTCTGTCTCGCCTGTCTAAGAATGCAATCATCGAAAGCTACATCGCAGACCTATCGACGCTCTCTGAAGTTGAGGCGCTCGCAACCCAAATCAAAAGCGATCACAAACGACTCGATATACTCATTAACAACGCAGGTGTGTATAAAGTGTCGGACATCACCACTCCAGACAATCTTGATGTGCGTTTTGTCGTAAACACCATTGCGCCGTATCTACTGACACAAAAGCTGCTTCCTCTTTTTGATGCGACAGGTCGTATCGTCAACCTATCTTCAGCAGCCCAAGCACCCGTAGATCTAGATGCATTAATCAGTCCGAATGCGGGCGAACTTGATGGTCCGGTTTACGCGCAAAGTAAGCTGGCGCTAACGATGTGGTCCATCGAATTAGCCAATACTCTTTTAGACAAAGGCACCGCAATTATCCCTGTAAACCCAGCTTCTTTCCTTGGTAGTAAATTAGTGAAAGATGCTTATGGCGTTGATGGCAACGACCTTGCGATTGGAGCCGATATTCTTTGTCGTGCTGCGCTCAGTGATGAGTTTGCCAACGCTTCTGGTCAATATTTTGATAATGATTCTGGGTTGTTCAAAGACCCGCACGCCGACGCATTAGACAACACTAAGAACCACAAGCTGGTGACAGTGCTTAATCAATTACTCGAAGAAAAGCTGTGCGTTACGCACTGATCATTCATTAGTAAAAAACGACCACTAACACTCCCCCCCACCACCACACACACAATCCAAGCCGCAGTTCTATCTATACAGACAAAGAACTGCGCGCTCTTTCGATTATTAAGATTTCTTTAATACTGATTCCCCGCTTTGCCCAATTATCACCCAAGATGCAGATTGCTAAACTTGCCCCCGTCGAAACAACACAGGCTACGGCCGAGGAGCATTTATGCGTTTTGAAGGTAAAGTTTATCGTCCTTGGATGGAAGCAGAGAGCGTACTCATCCAGACAACATTGGGGTGCAGTAATAACCAGTGTACCTTCTGCACGATGTTTGATGATAAGCGTTTCAAAGTAAGAGACATCAAAGACATCTTTGAAGATATTGATGCGGCGAGAAAAATCTACCCGCATGTTGAATCTATCTTTTTGGTCGATGGTAATGTGATGGCGATTAGAACCGAGATGCTGATTTCGATTCTGGATTACATCAAGATCACCTTCCCAGAGATCAAGAACATCTCTCTGTATTCAGGGTTCAATGACTTCCGTCGTAAGAGCTTGTCTGAATTAAAAGAGATTAAGTCGGCAGGTTTAAGCATGGCCTATTCAGGCTTGGAGTCCGGTGACCCAATTTTGCTTGAACGCATTCAAAAGCGCATGACGCGTGAGCATGCAATTGAAGGTATGAACCTAGCCCGTGAAGCAGACATCAAGGTGCTGGCTTCATTTATCTTTGGCCTTGGCGGCAAAGAGCGTTCTATAGAGCATGCGATTAATACCACCAGCTTGCTGAACATCATGCAGCCGGATGCGATTGCACCAATGGCTTTAGCCGTTCAACCGGGATCGGTATTGGAAAAAGAAGTAAACCGTGGCGAGTTTGTTTTACCAACGCCATTGCAGATTCTGGAAGAAGAAAAATACTTGCTCGAAAACCTAGAAAATTTCGATTGCTACTACTGGGGTGACCACGGCAATAACATCTCACCAATGCGTGGCATGTTGCCTCAGGCTCGTAAGCCGTTTCTTGATAAGATTAATCAAGACATCGCTCACAACCCAATCACTAAGCAAAACGTCATTAAAACCTTTGCTTGGTAACGAGTAACCTCTACATCGTTTGAAGCAGCCACAAAAAGGGCCAGTATCAGCTGGCCCTTTCATTTTCTAGTTATGTCGCTCTCTATCGAACTACCTGGAGCCGACCGCTCGGACTAATTCTGCGATTCCATCCCAATCACCCTTGTCCATTTTGTCTGTCGGTACCATCCAAGTTCCACCGCAGGCAACGACTGATTTCAGTGCTAAGTAAGACTCAACGTTCGCTGGGCTTACACCGCCTGTAGGCATAAAGTTAACCGGGTAAACAGCCGTCAACGCTTTCAACATTGCGACACCGCCAGATGGCTCGGCAGGGAAGAACTTTAGTGTCTTAAGCCCCATTTCCATTGCTTGTTCAACCAAGCTTGGGTTACTCACTCCAGGAACAATCGTAACCCCTCTTTGCTGACAGTATTTGACTGTGGTTGGATTCAAACCTGGGCTGACAATGAAATCAACACCCGCATTAATGGCAGTATCCACCTGCTCTGTAGTCAGCACAGTACCTGCGCCAATCAGTAACTCAGGGTAGGCTTCACGCATCAAACGAATCGACTCTGCTGCCGCTTCTGTACGAAATGTCACTTCAGCACAAGGCAAACCATTCTCAACCAATACTTTCGCAAGCGGCACAGCCTGAGCAACGTCATTAATGGCGATCACCGGAACGATGCGAATATCTCTGAGTCGCTGTTCAATTGTTTTCATTGTTCATTTCTCTCATTATCAAACAGACAAATTAAGCCAAGTCGCTGCCGTTGCTTGCGATCACTTTTTTGTACCAGTGGAATGACTTTTTAGGAATACGATTTAACGTACCATTGCCTAGGTTGCCTCTGTCCACGTAGATAAACCCATAGCGCTTGCTCATCTCTCCGGTCGACGCCGCAACAAGATCGATACAACCCCAAGGTGTGTAACCCATCAATGGTACACCGTCTTCCATTGCTTCATGCATCGCAACAATGTGCTGACGAAGGTAATCAATGCGGTAATCATCGTTCACTTCTCCATTGTCATCCAAGGTATCACGAGCACCTAAGCCATTTTCTACCAAGAAAAGTGGTTTCTGGTAACGGTCATAGAGTGTGTTCATCGTAATTCGAAGACCTGTAGGGTCAATGACCCAGCCCCAATCACTTGCTGGAAGATGAGGGTTTTTGATGGACTTAACGACGTTCGCTGCACTCGTATTTCCTGCATTCATATCAGCGGAAGCACAGCGTGAAGCGTAATAACTGAAAGAAATGAAATCGACGGTGTTCTTTAGAATCTCGAAATCTTCATCTTGTGTTTCAAGCACCACACCTTTGTTATCAAACACTTTTTGAGCATAAGATGGGTAGTAACCACGCGATTGAACATCGATAAAGAACAGGTTCTCGCGGTCTTTTTCCATAGCCATCAGCACATCTTCTGGCTTACATGAATATGGATAGAAGTTACCGCCCGCCAGCATACAACCCACTTGGTTTTGCTCATCAACTTCATGGGCAATCTTGGTTACCAAAGCGCTTGCTACTAGCTCATGGTGAGCTGCTTGGTACTTCACTTGATCGTGATTTTCGCCTTCCTGAAACAACAATCCAGCACCAGAAAACGGGCTCGCTAGTAAAATATTGATTTCGTTGAAAGTTAACCAGTATTTCACCAAGCCTTTGTAGTTTTCGAAACAGGTTCTCGCGTAACGGCTAAAGAACTCAATCATCTTACGATTACGCCACGAACCATACTCGTTGACCAAGTGCATAGGCACATCGAAATGGCACAAGGTAACGAGCGGCTCAATACCGTATTTCTTACACTCTTCAAAAACATCACGGTAAAAATCTAAGCCAGCTTGGTTCGGCTCTAGCTCGTCACCTTTTGGAAAGATTCGGCTCCAAGCGATGGATACGCGGAAGACTTTAAATCCCATCTCTGCCAGCAAGGCGATGTCTTCTTTGTAACGGTGATAAAAGTCTATCGCGGTATGGCTTGGGTAGAACTCGTCTTCGCTGAGCGTCACCTTATCAACCTGACCAAGCTTAATTGGCATGCGGTTCTCACCATAAGGGATCATATCTACGGTTGTTAGGCCTTTACCACCCGCTAAGTGAGCGCCTTCAGACTGGTTTGCAGCAATAGCGCCGCCCCATAAGAAATCTTCGGGAAATTGAATGTTTGACATCGAATACCTCGGAAACAATAAAAGTCACCTTACGCTGAAGTAAGGTGACTGAATAAATTAATCAATTCTAATTAAGACGCGGACACTACTGTCGGCTTGTCTTCTGCCTTACCAGCTTCTTTGTTTGCTGACTCTGAAGTTGCTTTCTCATCGGCATCATCTTCTGGAACATCTTCAAAGCCTAAAACTAGGGTTAGAACAAATGACAGAACAATAGACAATGCGATCAGACCGAACACCCAAACGATACTCATTGGGTCATTCACATCGAAGAACTGAACACTCGTAAACAAGCTTGGTGCTGCCATCGAATGACTCGCAAGGCCACCCATGCCCGCTAATGCACCTACGATAAAACCAGTAATCATTGTTGCGATAAGTGGACGTTTCAGACGAACAAGCACGCCGTACAATGCAGGCTCAGAGATACCGGCGAAGATAGCTGAAGCACCTGCGGCTAATGATGTCTGCTTTAGTGCGCTGTTTTTGGTTTTGTAAGCAACAGCCAGACACGCACCACCCATACCGAGGTTGGCACCGATTTCTGAAGGCATAACCATACCTTCACGACCCGTCTCAGCAATGGTTTGAATAATCGTTGGAGTAAATACACGGTGCATACCAGTAAGAACAAGTAGAGGCCACAGTGCGCCCATGATAGCAACCGACAACCAACCTAATGTGTCATGAATTGTGTAAACAAGCGCTGAAAGTGCAGTACCAACCCAAATACCAAATGGACCGATAAGTACGATAGCAACCGGAGCTGCAATCAATACGATAAGCATAGGTTTCAGGAAGTTTTTAGTCACAGCAGGGGTAATGCTATCTACCCAACGTTCTATGTAAGAAAGAGCCCAAGTCATCACAAGTACAGGAATAACCGTGTAGGTGTATTTCACTGACGTGATTGGGATACCGAAGAAATCAACGTGCTTGCCTTCTGCTGCTTGCGCCATCAATTCCATAAAGTTCGGGTGGATTAAGACACCGGCAATCGCAATGGAAAGAGACATATTGGTCTTGAATTTGATCGATGCGGAAGCGGCAACCATAACCGGTAGGAAGAAGAAGGCGCCATCGCCAATCGCTTTCAAGATAATCAAGGTAGGTGCATTTGGCTCAACCCAGCCCAGCATCTCAAGTACCATGGCGAGCAGTTTGACCATTGAAGCGCCAATGATTGCTGGGATAAGAGGCGACATGGTACCAACCAGTGCGTCCAACATTTTCGCACCAATTGACTTAGCCGTTAGCTTCTCTTTTTTAGCAGGAACCTCTGACTCAGATACAGTGGATAGCTCACAAAGCGCCATCACTTCTTTGTATGCATACGATACCTCGTTACCAATGATAACTTGTACTTTGTCTCCATTATCAACAACACCCATCACACCTTTCAGTGCTTTTAGCTTGTTAATATCGACGCCATCTTGGCTGTGTAAAACGAATCGTAGTCGAGTCATGCAGTGTGTTAGGGCAGCCACATTTGTCTTGCCCCCAAGATGCTCAACAACAGATTTCGCAATTGCGCGGTAATCGTTGGCCATTTTATCCCCCAAAGATCTCTTTCCAGTGATTTTTAAACGCGAATATAGTGAGATGTGACTAATTTTCCGTCAGTAGGATGCAAAAACAATCACAATTGTTGTGAATTGTTGTTTTGTGTCCTTCATCACACTTCCTTAAGTTACCGGTAACATGTTACCGGTAACGCTTATAAGATAAAGCCATATTTACAAGCGATGTTCAAAATTGAGATCACGCGCAAATTTGTTAAGAGGATTGAGTTATGGCTGGTAGTAGTGTCATCGTCATGGGTGTCAGTGCTTGTGGGAAAAGCACGATAGGCGAGCAGTTGGCAAAAAAACTTGGGCGTAAGTTCATTGATGGTGACGACCTTCATCCTCGAGCAAACATTCAAAAAATGGCGTCAGGCCAACCTCTTAATGATGATGATCGCGTTCCATGGCTGGAACGCGTTCGTGATGCAGCGTACAGCCTAGAAAGTAAAAATGAGCACGGCATTATTGTGTGTTCTGCGTTGAAGAAGAAGTACCGCGACCAAATTCGCGAAGGGAACAAAAACCTCACCTTTCTCTTTTTAGATGGCAACATTGACCTGATCTTGCATCGAATGCGTCAGCGCCAAGGCCACTTCATGAAAGAGAACATGATTAAAAGCCAGTTCGAAACATTAGAAAGACCCGATCACGAGCCAGATACGGTTGTCATCAGCATTGATGGCGATATTGATGACGTTGTGGACTGTGCTGCGATTGTGCTTTCAATGACTGATGAGGCAGAAACAGCATGACCCTTCCAACCATCCAAGCGGTGACTCAACGATTAATTGAACGAAGCAAAGAGACTCATGAAGCGTTTCTAAACCGAACCCAACACCAAGCCTCTGCTGGCAAAGGTGGTAAAGGGCTTTCTTGCGGCAACTTGGCTCATGCTGTCGCAGCTTCTTGCTCCGATGAGAAACGCTCGATTCTTGATCTCACTAAATCCAATGTGGCGTTAATCAGCTCTTACAACGATATGTTAAGCGCTCACCAGCCGTATCAACACTATCCAGATCAGATCAAAAAGGCGTTAGCTAAGTTCGGCCACACCTCTCAAGTAGCGGGCTGTGTTCCCGCGATGTGCGATGGGGTAACTCAAGGCCAACCAGGCATGGATATGTCTTTGTTTTCAAGGGACTTGATTGCTCAATCGACCGCTCTTTCACTGAGTCACAACGTGTTTGATTCAACCCTATTGCTTGGCATTTGCGACAAGATAGCTCCAGGACAACTGATGGGCGCGCTCTCTTTTGCGCATCTACCCACCGCTTTTGTTCCGGCAGGCTTGATGGCAACGGGCATCAGCAATGATGAGAAAGTACACATTCGCCAAGAGTACGCGGCTGGCAAGGTAGGAAAAAGTGCCTTGCTGGAAATGGAGTGCAACGCTTATCACTCAGCGGGCACCTGCACTTTTTACGGCACAGCCAATACCAATCAGCTGGTATTTGAGGCGATGGGGCTGATGCTTCCGGGCTCAGCGTTTATTCACCCTGACTCTGAATTGCGCGCATCACTCACTCAGCATGCCGCCATTGAAATTGCTTCAATGACACCACAAGCCGCAAACTTCCGCCCACTTTCTGAAGTCTTTACCGCTAAAAGCTTAATCAATGGCATTGTTGCCCTACTCGCATCAGGTGGCAGTACCAACCACAGCATTCACATGGTCGCGGTAGCACGCGCAGCAGGATTTATTCTGACTTGGCAAGACATCAGCGATCTATCCGATGTAGTGCCTTTACTTGCTCGAGTTTATCCCAACGGCCCAGCAGATATGAATGCGTTCCAAGCGGCAGGAGGAGTTCCCGCGCTGTTACGCCGTTTAGATCAAGCCAACTTACTGCACCGAGATGTCACACCTACCTTTGGCTCGTTTGATGATCAAATGAGTATCCCAGAGCTTGAAAATGGAAAGCTAACGTGGAAAAAGTGCAAACAGTCGGCAGATGCAGAGGTAATTGCAGGCCAAGAACAGGTATTCCAAAGCACAGGCGGAACGCGAGTCCTTTCAGGGAACCTTGGCAACGCAGTGATTAAGGTGTCAGCGGTTGCAGAAGAGCAACGTGTAATAGAAGCACCTGCGGCAGTTTTTGATTGCCAACATAAGGTAGAAGCTGCGTATCAACGAGGTGAACTCAACAAAGATTGCATTGTTGTGGTAATAAACAATGGCCCAGCTGCGAACGGTATGCCTGAACTGCACAAGCTTATGCCGATTCTAGGTAATGTTCAGAAACAAGGGTTTAAAGTGGCTCTGGTTACTGATGGGCGCCTTTCTGGAGCCTCAGGAAAGATCCCATCCGCGATTCATGTCTCACCAGAGGCCATTCGAGGAGGAACTATTGGGCTTGTTCGCGAAGGCGATATCCTGCGCTTAGATTGCGCGAGTGGCGAACTCAATAACCTCAACGACATGCAGTCTCGCCAAGCGAAGGTGTTTGAGGCAGACGCCAACCAGCAAACCATGGGGCGCAACCTATTTAGCGTGATGCGCCAAAGCGTTTCGAGTGCAGAACAAGGGGCGAGTTTTATCGTCTAGCTGTGTCATTACTTAAATGTAAAAGCAAAAGGGGCATCATTTCGATGCCCCTTTCAGTTTCCACGATACTTGGTTAAACGCTTTCGCCATCCGTGATGCGATAGCCCATATCCACTACCGTTTCCGTGACTGGCTCACCTTTCAATCGGGCAAGCAGTAGCTCGGCACTTTTCTTACCTATTTCATAACGTGGCGTATCCACGCTAGTCAGTTTTGGGCGTATGGTTTGACCGATATCTAACGCGTTATAACCCACCACAGATAGCTGTTGCGGCACTTGGATTCCACGTTGCTGGGCAATGAGCAAGGTACCTATCGCGATGTCATCATTGGTGCAGAACACGCCATCTAGATCTGGGTAATCCGCAAGAGCGCGATCAAGCAGATCTTCAGCCAAAGAGAAGTTAGAGTGCTGCTCAGTCAACACATGCTTAGGCTCTAATCCAGCCTCATGCATCGCTTTGTCATAACCTTGCAAACGCAGCTTAGTTCGCGCATCCAATCGAGCGCCAAAGTAAGCAATAGAGCGTTTACCAGCTTCAATCATTCGCTTCACCACATGGTAAGAAGCATCGATATGGTCCAAGCCAACAACCATGTCGATCGGATTGGTTGGGAGTTCCATCGTTTCAACAACAGAAACACCTGAATTCTTGATCATCTGTAACGTGCGGGGGGTGTGGTGGCTTTCCGTCAATATCAACCCATCAACTTGATACGAAAGCAGCGAAGCAATCTTTTCCTCTTCTTCCACAGCATCATAGCTAAAGTGAGCAAGCAACGTCTCGTAGCCATTCTCTTTAGTAACCGTTTCGATACCTTGAACAAACGCGGCAAAGATTTGGTTTGATAACGAAGGGAGCAAGATACCGATCGCTTTACTCGACGATTTAGAGAGCATAGCTGGCGCTTTGTTTTCGATGTATCCCATCTCTTCAATAACCGCTGCAATTTTAACGCGAGTTTTGGCTGCGACTGAATCGGGATTGCGCATGTAACGAGAGACGGTCATCTTTGTGACCCCCACTTTGTCTGCAACATCTTGAAGTGTGGTTCGAGTTTTCTTCTGCTGTTCTGTCATAACTATTTGAACTCTTTATTATGTTACAAGTAACATTATAAAGTTCTCACCGCCTCAAGTTCAACCCATTCGTTCTCATCGACACATAGTATTGAAATCGTTCTACCATCGGCAAATTAGTTTGGCGTTAACGAAAGGTTGGTATCACGCATGCTTGATGAAAGCTTGGCTTAACTGCTGAAAGAGTGAGTCTACATTGGGTAGAGTTGTCAGATGTGCGGACAACGGAGTATGAACTTGCGCGTCCACCACGGTTGGATTGCCACAAACTTGATTATAAAAATTTACGGGTGCAACGATGTTCTCTAAGTCGACATCCAACAAGATACAGGCTTGCGAAAGTACAATTTGGCCGCCCCCTTGTTTAAGCAAAACACGCTGCGCCGTGCCCACTATTTTTTGTTTATTGATATTGAGGTTGTAGTCACCATCACAATAAGAACCGGGAGTCGCGTGTACATCCACATCGATGCCCAGTTCTTTAAAAAACAGGGTTAAGACATTGCACAGATGTAGATACGCTTTTTGGATGTTGTAGGCTTCATCACGAGGCCAATGGTAAATGTGCGATAAGTTAATGATCCCCGGCAGTTGAGGAACGGGAGCACCACCCGTTTTACGTGAGGTGAGTTGCCAGCCTTGTGCCGCGAGTTGCTTTCTAGACTCGACCGTCACTGGCCACTTCTTACCTGCGGGCAAAACGAGTGTCGGCGTTTTTGCTTGCCACAGCATTAAGGCTTGTCCAATCTCACCCGCCTGAATTTGCTGCAATAATTCAGCTTCTTTTTCAAACGCACGATCAACATCAATGTGCGGGTAACGTACGAGTTTATTGGTTAACTTCAATGCACTTTCCTCTACAGATAGTGGTGACCTACCATTTAACGTTCTGCAATGGTTGATGAGATATGGGACTATGTGCGATGAAACATAGCACCAAAAGTTAGTTATTGGCGCCATAGTAGCTTGTCAGTTGCCCATCTCAAAGGTGAGTGCTAACATTTGTACACACACTAATAAAGGAATACATCATGGACACTAGAATTCAATTTCGTGTTGATGAAGAAACAAAACGCCTAGCTCAACAGATGGCTGAGAGCCAAGGTCGCACACTGAGTGGTGCTTGCCGTGAGCTTACTGAGCAACTCGCTGAGCAACAAAGACAAACATTATCTCACGATGCATGGCTAACTGAACAAGTAAACCTAGCATTTGAGAAGTTTGACTCAGGAGAATCCGTTTTCGTTGAACACCAAACTGCTAAATCTCGAATGGAAGAACGCAAAGCCAGAATACGTAATCGAGGTAAGCAATGATTTTATGGGAAGAAGAATCACTCAATGATCGTGAAAGGATCTTTGAGTTTATCTATGACTTCAACCCTGATGCGGCAGAAAACGCTGACAACCTCATTGAAACAAAAGTAGAAAACTTGCTTGAGCAGCCTCTAATGGGTGTACAGAGAGACGGCATTCGTGGGCAATTACTTATAATTCCTGAGATTTCAATGATCGTCTCCTATTGGATCGAAGGCGACATTATCCGAATTATGCGCGTACTCCACCAGAAACAAAAGTTCCCAATGGATTGATTACTTCCTCTGGGCAACTAGCCCAATTAAGGGGTGAACAACGCCTCCACCCAACCTAAAGCATTGTGCCATAAACACTAAATTTGAAGTAGAAGAAAAATGCCAAGCGTTGTGAATCCCTCTTAAATTGCTTGTTATGACACAATTGCTACACGTCACTTTCCGTTAGTATCTGACGACAATTTCGTACTGTGAGGACGCGAATTTCATGGCTAAGGCTATATATGATGCGATAGTGACCAAACAAAATTTCACGGTAATTGGTATGAGGCAGCTCAGGAACCATTCGCCCCATGTCAGGCATACTTGAGAGTAAATCAGTTTTATCAAAAACCTCATTAACCCAGTTTTCTGCCGCCACTGGATTATCCAGTGAAATAAACTCGGCTGCATCACCTAACTTTTGTAATGCTAGTGGTGACCAGACTACTTTCATTTCTTAATGCGCCCCAATACTTGAGCACGAGCGTCTTCATTGGAAACACCTAAACCTGAAGCTAATTGTGCTTCAGCAGTACGCATTTCTTCCAGTAACTCGATCTTCTCTTGCATTGCTTCATATTCTGCAACATCAAGGACAACCGCAACACCCTTACCACGTTGTGTGATAACTAGTGGTCTGCGAGTTTCGTTAATCTGTTTAATAAATGACGTCACGCCAGCACGAAATTCAGACAAAGGCTGAATATCTTGATCAAAATGGATGCGGCTCATGTTGAACTCCCTATGGTACAATTTAATGTACAAATAATAGTTCAAATAGCAATTTTGAGCAATAGCCTGATTTTGTGTTATAGCCCTGTTAAGGTGTGAGCAACGCAATACCGATGCTACCGTATACCGCCTTAAACACTGAACGCAACGCATAATAAAAATGCCACGCGTTGCGAATCACTCTTAAACAGTTTGTATGGATAATAAGCACTCCAATCGGGTAATGTGAGACCCAGGCTTTAGCTGC
>NZ_JBFSUL010000039.1:0-46317 GCF_041467395.1 Vibrio sp. 10N.247.310.98
GTGTTCGAAAGATGGTTGTGACTCTTAACTCTATGCTGAGAGATGGCGCCATGTGAGATGAAAACACTGCCAAAAATTAATCATTGACGCCATAGTCGTTTGTTAGCTTTGTACTCCCAGCTCGTGCATTAGTTTCTTTCTGCACTTTTCGACAGACTCAATGGCTGACGAATAACCTGGAACTGCTGATTCTAAAATTGCTTCGTCAGGATCATTGCTGAGAGCAAGTTCCATACTAGATAGCATACCTATAGCTTGAGATAAGTCTGACAGAGCTTGCTTTGCTGCTGAAGTAAGGTAAAGACCGTGAACCATTTTAACTTTATCTATAGCGACGCGATAATAATGAAAATGTCGATTGTCGACTAAAGTATCGACATTACTCCAAACGTAATGTTCATTTGGTGATCGTTCTGCGAGTTGTTTCCAGCTGTATAGATGAATTTCTACGAGTAACTCATCAATTGCAGTCAGCGCGTCCAAACTCTTAGATTGAAATGACTGACGAAGAGCACCTTTCACATCTAGTTCTGTTTTTATTTTTTCGAGTTCAACAGCATGCTGACGTTTAATGGATTCTACTTGATCTGTAATCTGTCCAATATCTTCTTTTGTCGCTAAGTTTTTGGCTTTTTCAGATAGATATTTGGGAAAGTAGTTTCTAACAAGAAAGCCGCCGATGGATATGGATACCACCACAGCAATGTTTAAGATTAATACCAAATCTTCCAATTGACCTCCAAAGAAGCTAACGCCTGCATAACACGTTTGCTACGATACAGACATAGCTGAATTTTACTGCCTTAATCACTAAAACTAAAGGCAAACTGACAACGCCGAGTGTAGCAAATCGTGTTGATGCGATTGTTAGTTGCCTTGCTCACCACTACAGGTTAAACAAATATTATTAACATGTATCTTGCATGAATCCTCGGGATAAATAACATTAGATCTGCATGAGTCTTGTGAGCATTCTCGCCTTTCCACCTCAGAATACCCGTGACACAACCAACAGTGAATTTCAATTGACTCTGGTTCATTTGGCTCTAAGCAAGCATAATTTGCATCAATTTGACTACCACTTTCTATTACGTTCTCTTGACAATGAGGACAAAGGTATCTTCTACCACTTATAGGCATACCAATTAGCTTTTTGAATTTTCGCTGTGAAAGATAATCTTCAAAGAACTTAAAGTACTGAAGTAGTTGCATATTCTCTTCATCGTCATCAAAAAGCCCATAAAGTGGCTCTGTAACCATAACTTCTCTAAAATCTGAGATCCAAGATGTACCCCAGATTAAAGTTAAGAATTCAGCAATAGCTTCTACAATATAATTTGGTTCAATAAAGTCTCGGTGTAAACCATGCGTAAATTTGTTGCGTCTAACCCTAAGCTCCTCAAGCATCGTTAGCGCCTTACCATCAAGAACGGTGCCTGTGATTCTTTGATACTTTATAATTAGAACTTCTAATCCTTCTAAGTATAAATCCTCAAAATCAATTAACTCTGCCGTTTCTATATGCTTCTTAGACTCATCAGTTAATAACTCGTATGGCTTTAATTTACTGACTTCATACTTAAAAAAATTCTCGATACAAAGAAATAGCATTATCAGTGAATTCCCAAGAACTCCTTGTCTAGATTCCCATTCCTCTTCCAAATCACTATCACCAAACCCCGTAACAATAACAGGCGGATAAATTGCTAACTCTGTTTTAAAAATATGGTCTATAGACTGCGCTAAGTATTGAATACTTAGATTTTTAAATTCATTTGGATCTGGCAAATTGTCAATCATTTTGAAATCCTTTACTCGAAATTTTTGATAGCAACTAACGCCCGCTTAACAGGCGCGAAAAAGCTTGGCTATAATTAGCGACGAAGGAGCGCAAGCCAAGCTTTTTGCGTCCTTTGTTGAAGCGTTTGTTATGTTCAGCATTTAGTCTACGGTATGTTCTTCATAACGACCATTTAGAATATTTTGCTTTGCTTCATTTATTTCAACCTGATCCCTAATCAAAACAGAGTGATCAGAAAGATTAAGTAAAAAAGCACGAAAGAAATAATTTTGATTAGCTTCAAACTTTACCGGAATATATTGATCGAATATTCCACCAGATAATTTATATTCATAGTCTCCAGGTGATACCTCGAAGTAACCATATTCACCAGTGTTAAGTGACAATTCAGGGTGGCCTTTTATCTCAAAATCGACATCCAAACCCGCGCCCAGAATCCCTGTTTTCCACTGGTAAACATAAACACCGGCTTGACCATCTGTTGGCGATTTAAAATTTGATGTGGTATCTAAATTTAAATCTTTATATGGTATTACAGTACACCCTGTGAATAACACGACACTAAATATAATTAATAAAACTTTCATTTATAACCCTTCCTCCTGAAGTTTCAACTTATCAGAATTGAACATAACATTTTAATATTGTGCAAGCACGAATCCATCCGCTTAACATATCAAAAAGGTCACTCATAACCAACTGAATGCTATGCATTTAATATAAAAGTGGGTCTAAACAATAAGTGTGAAAACGTGCAAGCACATATTGCCGACTATGTAACGCTCGGCCTCATTCTTAACCACCCATAAATCTGCAGTATAATCAATAATTTAAAATAAGCCTCTCGTTAAATTCGTGCTCAATCAGAGTTAAAAACCACTCTTTTTTAAGTCATTAATTATTCAACAAGCAATAAACTGTCTGTATGTACAGATTTTGTGAGGGGAATATATGGCGAGTCAATTCATGCAGGCAATTTGCGAACATATGACGATGCGAGGCTGTAGTCGCAAGACAATCAAAGCCTACTGTTACTGGATAAAATACTTCATTCATTTTCATAAGCTTAAACACCCTGAACAGATGCATGCCGCTGAAGTTGTCTCCTTTCTTTCTCATTTAGCTAATCAACAAAAAGTAGCCATCAATACTCAAAAGGTAGCTCTCAATGCTCTAGCCTATTTATACAATCAATTTATTAAGCAACCTCTAGGAGACTTAGGGTTTAGCTATGCGACTCGGTCTCGAAAAATTCCTAGCGTACTCAATCATGCGGAAGCTATCTCGGTGATCAATGAAATAGATCCTAAATATCAACTGTTTTTTCGCTTGTTGTATGGTTCAGGTTTGAGAGTATCGGAATGCCTGAGGCTTCGAGTACAAGATATAGATCTAAAACAAGGGTCTCTCACTGTTCACAATGGGAAAGGAAATAAAGACCGAGTGACAATTTTAAGTTTTTCACTCACTGAAGCTATACAAGACAAAATTTCACAAGTTGCAGTTCTGCTCGCTAAAGATAACTTGAATGGGTTTGGGCCATCTTTGCCTCACCGATTAGGTAAAAAATACCCTAGTGCCTATCGACAACTTGCTTGAATGTACCTATTCCCATCAAAATCCGTCACTCAACACTCTGAGTCGGGGATCGTATGCCGACACCACCTACATGATTCGGTACTCCGAAAAACGCTGAAGAAGGCGACTAACTCTAATAAATTGCGCCACAAGCGAATTAGTTGTCATACTTTCAGGCACAGTTTTGCTACGCAACTTCTAAAGTCAGGCTCCGATATCAGAACGGTTCAAGAGCTACTGGGGCACAGTGATGTTAAGACAACTCAGATTTACACTCACGTTATTGGGCAACACTTTAGTGGCACGACTAGCCCGCTAGACGGCTTATAACGAAACTCCCTCATCGATAGTTGAACCTTGGCTTGATGGCTTCTGTCTGACAAGGTTGTCTGATATGGTGGCGGCAGAACTTCAGCAATTGTTTAGATAGTATTGAATATGAAAACACTAACCATACTTGATGGCGGCATGGGCCGAGAACTCAAAGAAATTGGCGCGCCATTTTCTCAACCGCTTTGGAGTGCTCAAGCGCTGATTGAAGCACCCGAATTTGTTAGCCAAGCGCATCAAAACTTTGTCGATGCAGGTGCTGAAATCCTAATCACTAATAGCTACGCCTGTGTGCCTTTTCATTTGGGTGAAGAGCTGTTCGAGCAACGCGGTTTTGAACTAGCCACACTGTCTGGTGAGCTGGCTAAAGCAGTTGCTAACAATGCTTCTCACACCGTAAAAGTGGCGGGCGCGATTCCACCGCCATTTGGCAGCTACCGACCAGACTTATTTAAGGTAGAAGAGGCAGCGCCAATCATTCAAACGCTTTACGATGCCCAGGATCCAAACATCGATCTTTGGATAGCGGAAACCATCTGCAGCCTGCAAGAGTTCGAATCCATTCATGCGGTACTTAAACAGTCCGATAAGCCTTGTTACTACGCATTCAGTTTGGAAGATACCAAGGGCGATTCTGCCAATATTCGTTCTGGCGAGAGCGTAACAGACGCCATCAAACTTGCCTGCCAATCAAACGCGACAGGCATTATGTTTAACTGTTCAGTGCCTGAAGTGATGGATCAAGCCATTATCGATGCCAAGAAAGTGATCGATGAGCTAGGCAGTGATTTAGAAGTTGGTGTCTATGCCAACAATTTTGCGCCTATCAGCAACGAACATGAAGCGAATGATATGTTTCAGGAGATGCGTGAGCTGGATGGCCAAGGTTACTTAACTTACGCTAAACGCTGGCATGCACTGGGCGCGAATATTATCGGTGGCTGTTGTGGCATCGGGCCAAAACACATTAAAGCCCTAGCCGATTGGAAACACTCAATACAGAGCTAATCCTGAGCTTCAACTAGAATAAAATAAATAGAGAACAGGTTGAGAAATCTGTTCTCTATTTGTATGTGACGTCTCTGAGTACACTGATACAAAACAACGATTTGGAGTAACTGATGAGCGACACGCAACGAAAAATTAAATGGGGTATCGCAGGGCTAGGCAATATCGCCAATCGATTCGCTACCGCAGTCACAGAGCATTGTCTGCATGGTGAGCTTGATGCGGTTGCCGCCAGAGATCACTCACGCGCAGCCACGTTCGCCAACAAGTTTGCTTGCGACAAGGCTTATGGTTCTTATGAAGAGATGGCGAATGACCCAAGTGTTGAAGCGGTTTACATCGCTACGGTTCACCCATACCACCAGCCACTCACTGAGTTGTTTCTAAAGAATAAAAAACATGTATTGGTCGAGAAGCCGGCTTTTACCAACCTTGCTGACTGGCTTGAGATGAAAGCTCTCGCGAAGCAAAATGGCGTGATGCTGTTAGAAGCAATGAAAACCGTGGTGTTTCCCGCATATCGTGAGCTCCAATCATTCTTGGTCGATAACAACATTCAGATAGATTCAATCGAAGCTAGCTTTGGTAATCATCATGACTATGAGCCCGATTTGTTTATCTTCAATCCGGATTTGTCAGGCGGAGCAACACTCGATGTTGGGGTCTATGGGCTTTGGTTCTTTTACGATCTGTGCCGAACGCTGGGTGTAAACCCTTCAAAACCTCAGGTAGAGATGTCGTGTCTTTATGAGGGAGCGAATGTTGATACCAATGCATGCTTTACATTCTCTGGTGATATAAGCGGTAAGATATCGGCATCAACAGTGCAAAACCTTCCCCGAACAGCACACTTGAGTGGACCTGAAACCAAAATCACCATTCACGAAAAATGGTGGAATCCGGCCTTTATTGAGATTGAACATCAAGGCAAAAAGTCGACCATTAACTACCGAGTGACAGGGAATGGATTCGAGTTTGAAATCGACCATTTTTCAGATTTGGTGCTTCAAGGCAAAACTGAATCGAATATCCTGAGCTCAGAGATAACCTCTCGAGTTCTCGATACGATGGAAAACGCACTGATTGATTCTGGCTATTCACATTTAACTCAACCTCGTCGTTAGGAAAAGCAAATTGGGCAACCTTAAGCGTAAGCTTGAACTGTATGAAAAGATATTTCAGGCTTTTGGGCCTGGAGTATCACATTGTCAGGTCAACCAACTGGCCACACTGCTGCACGTGAGTGAACGTCACGTTCAGACCTTACTCAAAGCGATGACAGCACAAGGTTGGATTAAGTGGCAAGCCAGCTCAGGTCGCAGCAAGAAGGCACAACTCACGTGTCTGGTTGAACCCATTGAGGCGTGTTACCAATACGCACAAGCCCAAGCTGACGCAGGCAACATAGAACAGGTGTTTAACACCTTAAGCTTCAACGGCCGCAATGCTGGCGCTGAGTTGCAAGCCTTTCTAAGCAGCACCAATCCGTCGGCGCAAAATATCGCGTATATCCCTTTTCACCGAGAGCTAGAGGCTCTTCACCCTCAACGAGTACTTAGACGCACCGAACGCTTCTTAGTGATGCAAGTTTGCCAACGCCTAACCTCCGTTAAGCACGGCAAACTCAGCGGCGATCTGGCTTATCATTGGCAGCCTAATCAAGATGCGACACAGTGGCACTTTCAAATTCGTAATGGTGTTCAGTTTCATAACGGAAGAACACTCGAACCTCAAGACATAGCGCGCAACCTTAACTCGCTCTGCCAAAGCAAAATATGGCGTCGCTGTTATCAGCATATTGATGAGGTCTCTGTCTCGGCAGGCAATGTGGTTGTCGTAAAGTTGAATCAACCTGATTGGCATTTACCGCGCCTACTTGCTAGGGCTGAAGCCTCCGTATTCGATCACTCATCACCGACTGATAGGCTGATTGGATCTGGCGCGTTCTCATTAGACATCTTCTCAAGCAAGATGTTGAGATTGAGCCGCAATAGCGCCTATTCACACAGCACGCCGATTCTGAATCGAGTCGAGTTGTGGGTCTATCCTGAATGGGCACAGAGCAAAGCCTGCGCTCAAAATCAGGTGTGCGTGAAACTGCCCGAGAAAACGACCAGCGTGCGTGGCGATGACCATTCTTCCCAACCGGATTTCGGCTCAACCTTCTTTAAGATTCAAAGCCCGATGTTGTCTTCAACCGTTCGTGAGTTCACCGTTGAAGACACCTCTGAATGCCAAGCCCTTTTCGATCAGTTGTCAGTGTCTGGCGACCACAAAACCAGCGTGGAATATGGGCACTACCTAACTCACTACCTAACTACCAAAGACGTCGCGCTGTGCAGTATTATTGATGAGAACGACACCTTCACTTCGTGGTTAAGCTTTTTCACTCGCTTCCCGTTTGAGGAATTAACTTTACCTTCTGAGATGCTAGAGACAATCGAACAAGGCTTAGCCTCAATAACAAACCAGCCCAACTTTGAGTTAGCAATGAATGCACTGTTGGTGCTTCGGCATTGGTTGCATGAATCTGGAGTTGTGGTTGAGCTCAAGCAAGAGGCGTTCAACTTAGAGGTTTCTGAAAAGATACACGGCGCACAAGTAAATGGTTTCGGTTGGTGCGAACTCGACAAGCTGTGGATTAGCCATTTGTAAGCGTATTTCGTAGCTGAATGTATTTCACAACCTAGCCCAACCAAGCTGCAACCAATCATTATGTTCAGTCACAGCGTAGGTCGAATAGGCTAAGGGTTAGCTCACTAGCGATAATTCAGACTCTTTATAGATACGGTTAGCCACGTTGTATGCCGCAGGCAAAGTTAGGGTCTCTTTGCATCTGCGCTTAAACTGCTCGACTTCAATCGTTTGTTCTTCTAGTAAATAAAACAACTCACTCAAGTAGTTAGCTTCAAACACAGCTTGACCAAGTGGCGTGCATTCGTATCGGCTCGACTCTTGGTAGCCAATCGCGGTCAACACTGATTCTGGCAGTTCCCAGAACTTAGCAATGGTGTAAGTCAGGCGAATGGAGTAGCTGTTCATCAGGCGCTTCAATGCTAACGAGTTAGGTGGAACAGAAGGATCAACATGCTTGAAGGCTTCTACCATCATCTGGAAAATGATCATCTTGCCTAAGTTGCGAATTAACCCAACAAAATACGCCGCTGCTTGCTCTTCTTGAGATGAAGAGTCTTTCATCAACTCCTTAGAGAAAGACGCGGTTTGAACACTGTGATTCCAAATTTTCTCACCGAAATGACGCCAGTAAATGTTGTTGCCCGGCGTAAAGTTCTTCATGTAAGAATTCACCACGCCTTCAATTAGCCCTTGTGAACCCATATTGAGGAAAGCAGTTTTTAAGTCAGTAACTTGTTTTTCACTGCGTTTGTAGAAGGCGCTGTTAGCCAGTTTAATCACATCGGCAGCCATACTCGGCTCGCGCTCAATCACTCTTAACAGTGCATCGACATCAAACTCATCACTCTGTAATTCTGCCATTAACGTGGTTACAGAGGCTGGCATCACTGGCAGTTCATTAAGCAGGGCTTTTGGAGAGCGAATCAAACGTTCGATCTGACAAGCGACAAAATCACTAAATGGGTCTGACTCCGTGCGAAGGCGAGACTCTCCAAACAAATAATCAAGGAACTCACCATCGTGAAGGCTAAGCGTCTTATCGACGATTAATGATGATGGCTGAGTGGACGACGGCGGAACAAAGATTGAAGACTGAACAGAATCAGTAGCAACGGTTTGTTGTTGCTCTTGTTGGGCAGGCTCTGCAGAGGGTTTGTTTTTTGAATCAACAAAAGGTGAGAATAGTGCCTGCAATACCCTTTTAAACATCAATACGGCTCCTAGATGATTATCAAACAGTTCGGGATATATAATGGCGGTAATTATCGCACAGTTAATTCATAAACCACACAATGATAAATGAATCATTAACTTTTCAGCTGTATAGGATCTGTTACTCAACGGGTTGCAAGACTGAGCCCGCCAGCATTCGCCAGAAACAAAAAAGCGAGCACATGATACTGGCTCGCTCTTACATAGATTAGATGCGTGACACCGTCTAAAGTTAACTCTGAGCGACTTTCAACACGATCTTACCAACGTGTTTTTTCTTTAAGAACTCATCTTGCGCTTTATGGATATCGCCTAGCGGATAAGAATCTGCAACGATGGCGCCAATCTGCTGTTTCTCGATACGATTAACCAAGTTTTGGAATACTTGCGGTTCTAAAACCGTGCAACCAAAAAAGCTGAGGTCTTTGAGATACAAAGTTCGCACATCAAGCTCAACCATTGCACCACCAATCGCACCAGACACAGCATAACGGCCATGCGGTTTTAGGACTTCAAGAAACTCTGGCCACTTGTCACCAGCAACTAAATCGATCACCACATTCACGCTGCTTTCGCCTAGCGCGTTAACCAAATCTGAATCACGGGCAATCACTTCATCAGCGCCAAGTTCAAGTAACTGTTGGTTCTTGCTTGGGCTAGTGATGGCAATAACATACGCGCCGCGAGCTTTTGCTAGCTGAATAGCCGCAGAGCCCACACCGCCCGATGCACCTGAGATCAGCACGCGATCAGCTTCAGCCACGTTGGCGCGAGTCAGCATGTTTTCTGCGGTCGAATAAGAGCATGGGAAAGACGCCAGCTCAACATCCGACATTGTGCTGTTCACCGCGTAAGCGTGCTTAGCTGCTACTTTGGTGTATTCAGCAAAACCGCCATCGCACTCAGAGCCGAAATACCATGGCTGTGGTAGATCTCGCCCGTACACTTCGGTTAAACAAGGTTCAATCAGAACACGCTCACCAATACGATCAGCCGAGACTTCGTTACCAACAGCTACAATAAAACCGCACACATCGGCACCTTGGATGCGAGGGAATTTCAACGCTTCACCCGACCAACTGGCATCGTCTGAATCATCACTTTTTGCATACCAACCGATTCGCGTGTTGATGTCAGTATTATTAACGCCTGCTGCCATGACTTTGATCAGCACTTCATTAGGCTCAATTTTTGGAACCGCGATATCTCCGCGGTAGCCAAGCATTTCTGCTCCACCGTGACCCAACATCTCTACGCCTTTCATTGTTTTCGGTAGTTCGAATTTCATCGTGTTTCCTCGAGTAATTTTGTCACCATATTCTGTGCTGATGCCACCGCTTCTTCGCCTAATACTGGCCACGCGCTTGATACGCCTTCATGAAGTAAAAACAGCGGTGTCGCGAGATCCTCTCGCAGGCTCTGCTTGCCTATTAGCAAACGAACTTGTTCTTTATGCTGTGTAACCGCTTGGCTGATAAGCTCATTATCGGGAAACGCGGCCATCGCATTCATCGACATGCACCCATGTGGCGCATACTCTTCTAACCATTGTTGGAGCTTGTTGAAGATATGAGTAACCGATGCGAGCCCCTTTTCAGGCGACGTTTCCAACAAGAAATCTAAGTAGCGTTGGTGTCGATATTCCAAGGCACCAACGATCATCGCTTCTTTTGAAGGGAAATGTTTATACAAGGTTCTTAAGCTTACATCGCACGCCGTTTTCAGCTGTGCAACGCTCGGCTCAGCAAAACCTTGCTGGCTAAATGCCACCTCTAAGCTTGCTGCAATCTGTTCTCTCAACATAGTGCTCTCTCAATACCCGACAAAGGGTAGAATGATTGTTCTACCTACAGAGTAGAACGATCACTCTACCCCTGTCAATATCCAAATTTACAAACCAAGAAATGATAAATTCCGCGCCAAACAGGACACGGAATTTATCAATACAGATGAGAGACTTAGCGTTTAAGCTGGAGTCGACTGCGTATCGTCACCAGAACAGATAACGCGCCACAAAGTACCAACACTACACCTAGATCTTGGAGCATTCCCGCTAAAGCGAGCCCTGAGCCGATCAAGGTGTAATACATCAAACCAAACAGTGCGCCTGCACTTCCTGCTTGAGATTGGTAACGTACCAACGCTCGGCTCAATACATTGGGAATCGCAATGCCAAACGCCATAACCACCAACATCATTGGAAGCAAGAACCAGATCGTGTGTTGTGAAAAATACACACCCACCGCACCTAATGTTTGAAGCCCTGCTGCGATACCAATCAGAGACATTGAAGACACTTGTCTCTTCAACAATGTCTTGTTCACCAAGCTTCCCAACAGAGTCCCGAACCCAAGCACAATGCCGCTGTAGCCAAACTGCTCAACGCTAAATCCAAGTTGAATGAAGGCAAATGAACCCAATTGATAATAGGAAAACAGTGCAATATTGAACGACGCGACCAGCAACGCAGACATCCATATATCGCTATCTTTGACCATGTGAATACTGAGTGACTTTAACTGCAATGACTGCTTAGATTGTTGCGTTTCAGGCAATGACCATAGGCTATGTGCCAACAGCACTAACACCATAATAAACAGGGCAATAAACACATATTGATGCCCGCCCGCTTGGCTTAATTGACCGCCAAGAAGCAGCCCGATGATTGGGCTAATCGACAGCCCCATCCCCATGTAACCAAACACCTTGGCCAGTTCAGCGCCGCTAAAGGCATCTCGCAACATAGTTTGTGTCACAACCGAGCCAACCGCAAGCCCGAAAGCGCCCATGGCTCGGGCTATCATCAACCAAACAAAGCTATTGGTTTGCATAGCAATGAGTGCTGAACAAGCGAATAACCCCATGCCCAATAACATGGTTGGTCGGCGCCCCCACTTGTCAGCTAACACGCCCCATACCACCACACCCACCGCAAATGCAGAGAAGTAAATCGATAGGGTTTGAGCAGCTTGTGTGTAACTGACATCAAAGGATTTCGATATTGAATCCAGAGTCGGGCTATAGATGGTTTCTGCGATTTGAGGGAACATCAGCAATAGCACCATTTGCCATAAAGAAGGTTTTGTTTTCATCATTTTTCCAAGACCAGTGAACTTGACGAGGAGTCTAGGGGAAACTAACCTTGGCTCGTTAACAACATTAAAACCAAAAACAACAAGATTGGGACAAATGGCATTAATCAGCGAAACCATTGAGTTTGATGCAGACAGCTTACCTGCGCCCGTAATAGGGATTGCGGCAGAGCTAGGTCAGCATGACTCAGGAATACATCACCACGTAAAAGGACAGTTGCTGTATGCTCCGCAGGGTTGCATCACCTTGACCTTAGAAAACGCCATTTGCATTTTGCCGCCGACTAAAGCCGTGTGGATCCCTCCTTATACCAAACATCGCGCGCAGATGACCAATGTGGTTGCTTATCGGTCGCTCTATTTTGATAGCAGTATTTACACCTGCCCAGAAGCGATTGAAATTGTGGAAGTGAATGAGCTTTTAAAAGCCCTGATCAATAAGATGGCTTTCTGGGATTGGGACGTTGCTCGCGAGCAAACCACCAATACCGCCAACCTATTCTGGGAAGAGTTTTACAGTGCTAACCAACACTCGTTTATCTTGCCACTACCGACAGATCGCCGCTTTAAAAGCTTTTGCAAACAAGTCCGAACCGCTTCCTTTCTTGCCCCAGCCCTCTCGACATTAGCGAACTCGGTTGGCGCAAGCACCAAAACGATTACTCGATTATTCAAAGCCGAAACAGGCATGACTTACCAAGAGTGGCGACAGCAATGGCGCTTGTTTAAAGCGATTGAACTGCTCTCAGAAAACCGACAAGTTGGTGATGTGGCACATTTGCTAGAGTTCTCATCCAACAGTGCGTTTATCGCCTTTTTCAAACAGCAAACCGGACAAACCCCGTTGGCCTTTACCAAGTTAGGGGCGTGATTGTTGTTATCCAAACTCTGAAGTTTTACTTAGCTCAGATACAAAAAACCAGAACATGAGTTCTGGTTTTTAAAAGTATTTTAAAGCTAGATGCCGTCGTTACTTGGTATAGAAAGCGCGTTTCAATGCCATCTCTAAACCACGAACTTCAGCTAAGCCTTTCAATCGACCAATCGCCGAATAACCTGGGTTAGTGGTTTTCTTAAGGTCATCCAGCATTTGATGACCGTGATCCGGACGCATTGGAATTAAGCGGTGATCGCCCACTTCTGCACGACGATTTTCTTCATCCAAAATAGCCATCACAACGTTGTACATGTCCACATCACCATCGAGGTGCGCTGCTTCGTGGAATGTCATTGGGTTGCTCTCTTCACGCTTAGTTGAACGCAGGTGCGTAAAGTAAATTCGGTCACCGTGCTTTTTGATCATATTAACCAGATCATTGTCGCCACGAACACCGTATGAACCCGTACACATCGTCAAGCCATTCATTTTGCTCGGTACATGCTCGGTCAACCAATCAATGTCTTCGATCGTTGAAACGATGCGAGGCAAGCCTAGAATCGGACGCGGTGGATCGTCTGGGTGAACCGCCATCTTCAAGCCATTCGCATCACAGATAGGCATCAGCTCAGCGAGGAAGTAAGACATGTGCTCACGTAGCTTGTCTTTGTCGATTCCCGCATAGCGATCTAGCTGTGCTTGAAACGCTTCTAGTGTGTAACCTTCTTCAGCGCCTGGCAGGCCAGCGATGATGTTATTAGTCAGTTGCTGAATTTGCTCTGGCGTCATGTTGTTGAAGTAATCCAACGCTTGAGCTTGCTCTGATTCTGAATAGTCCGATTCTGCACCTGGACGTTTCAAGATATGCAGCTCAAATGCCGCAAACGCGATTTGGTCAAAACGCAGTGCGCGCGAGCCATCAGGCATTTCAAATTCTAAATCGGTACGCGTCCAGTCCAACACTGGCATGAAATTATAACAAACCGTATCGATGCCACACTCAGCAAGGTTAGACAGAGTTTGCTTATAGTTATCAATCCACTGCTGGTAGTTGCCAGTTTGAGTTTTGATCTCTTCGTGCACAGGCACGCTTTCTACAACCGACCACGTTAAACCTTTCTCTTCGATAATGGCTTTACGCTTAAGGATTTCTTCTTTTGTCCAAACTTCACCATTTGGAATATGATGCAGTGCATTCACAATACCAGTTGCGCCCGCTTGACGAATATCGTCTAGCGAAACTTGATCATTAGGGCCGTACCAACGCCACGTTTGTTCCATGAGACTTACCTTTCTTTAAGACGCACTTAGCCGGCTCGAATTAATCAAGCTAAATGCAATAACGACTTCTTAATGGCAGCAATGACAATTACTGCCCGAGATAGCACCGGTCTACGCCGGTCTAAAGACGATTACCTATCTACAACCTATTGAATGAATCAGCTTTCAAGAGGAGCCTTGTCGCTGAATTCAACATTAGCTTCAGAACTAGCTTTCTGAGCTAAGCAGCACCACTGGGTTGGAGCTAAATAAGTAACCATCAAAGTTTGGGTCATCAATGTCTGACAGCGCTAACAAACGCTGTTTAACATTCTCAAGGTGTTGCCACATTGCGTTCTTAGCAGCGACAGGGTCTTTGCGCTGTAAGGCGGCGAGGATACGAGCGTGATCATCTAACCATTCTTCACGGTAATCTTGACCACTGATGTGAGAGTGGAGTTTATTCCACATTGGACTCTTTTCGCGTCGATCCCAGGATTGTTTCAACATATCTACCAGCACAGAGTTTTGAGTTGCCTCTGCAATACACATGTGAAATCTTTCATCTCCGCTGCAATCGGTAGTGCCGCTTGCAAGCTCTTCGCGCTCGAGTTCGAGTGCAGAGCGCATCTTAATGATGTCGCCCGGAGTGACCTGAGTTGCCGCAAACTCCGCGATATTACTTTCCAGTAATTGGCGGGCCTGCAGCATCTCGAATGGACCAGCGTCATCGCTGACCACATTCTCGCGAGAATGAGTAGGAATGTTCAGGACATAAACACCTGACCCTTTTTTTACCTCAACTAAGTTTTCAAGCTCTAGCATGATGATCGCTTCACGCACTACAGTGCGGCTTACATCTAGACGATCAGCAATATCGCGTTCTGGAGGTAACCTATCTCCGACCTTATACAGGCCTTCAATCAGTTCTTTTCTTAGTACTAACCCTATCTCCTGATAAGGTCTTTTCGGCTCGAAAGGCATCATGATGATATTGTCACTTCTTTCCATTGTATTTCTCTCGCCATCATAATGACCAAATATAATTGGTCAACCTCTATATCTTAAAATGCAGTAACACCTTGTTTTTGTATTACTCTTTTTTCTATATTTGCTCGTTATTCAACAGCCTGAATACGGTCAATCAATGCGCTCAATTCTGGGTCCGCTTTATCTAGCGCGTCGTACATAGGTTGAACCGCTAGTGCGAACGCAGCCTTGTCTGGTTCCACAAAAGTAACGCCCATTTTCTCGGCTTTAGCACGCTCTTTTGCTTCCGATTCAGCCCACAATTTTTTCATCAATTCAGATGAATCACTTGCCGCCTTCATTAGCGCACCTTGTTGTTCTGCAGTCAGTTTATCGTATGCTTTGGTTGAGATAACCAACACATCCGGAACCATCGTGTGCTCATCTAAGCTGAAGTATTTAGACACTTCACTGTGACGGCTCAAGCTGAAAGAAGGAATGTTATTTTCAGCCGCATCTACGACACCTTGCTGCAGTGCTGTGTACAACTCACCGTAAGCTAGTGGCGTTGGGTTACCGCCTAACGCTTTCACCATCGCAATTGCTGATGGGCTTGGTTGAACACGAACTTTCAAACCTTTCAGATCTTCTGGTGTGTTAATTGGCTTATTGGTATAGAAGCTACGCGCACCAGCGTCGTAGTAAGTCACACCAATAAAGCCGCTATCACGAGAAGAGTTAAGAATGTCACGGCCTACTTCACCATCAGTCACACTGTAGTAGTGCGCTTGATCGCGGAATAAGTAAGGCATGTTGAATGATGAATAAGCAGGAGAAAAAGCTTCTAGCTCAGCAGCATTACTTTTCACCATATCTAAAGCGCCGTTCTGCATCAGCTCCATAGATTCACGCTGTGTACCCAATTGAGCATCAGGGTAAATACGAATACGCACCTCACCATCAGTCAATTCACGTACTTCTTTCGCCATAAACGTCATCGCTTCATGTACTGCATGGTCACGAGGGTGGTTATGGCTCAGTTTCAATGTTGTCGCTGCATAAGCAGAAGCTGTTGCTCCAAAAGTCAAAGCAGCACCGACAACCGCACTAATCAAAGTTTTACGCGTCATCATCATTCTTATTCTCCGTGGATTGGTTATCCAAAATGTAGGGTGTTTTTTGTTATGGGCTCATATTGGGGCTCAAAAAAGGAACCGTCAAAGCTGAAATTAAAATTGATTGACCAAAGTCACAATAAAAACCCATAAATTGGTCAACCAAAATCATTTGTGAAGTTGCTCACGCCAACCAAAAAATGAATAGCTTATGATTCAGCCAGATTTTTGAACATCCCATCCCTACATAGAAACAATTTCTTACATTGGTAAACCAATTGTTATGAGATACGCAATTTTGTTGAAAGGAAATAAACATGAATAAATTGGTCAGTTACATAAATAGAGGGTTGGCCGCCTTTACAGTGTCTCTATCGTCTTTCTTGGTGCTATGCGTGATATGGCAGGTTCTATCCCGCTATGTTATTGGCAAACCAAGTACTGTTACCGACGAGCTCGCTCGTTACCTCTTTATGTGGGTAGCCCTGATTGGTGCTGCTTACACAACAGGTCTGAAACGCCACCTTGCCATCGACCTACTTACGATGAAGCTGACTGGCAAACGTAAATTAATCAACGAAATCATTATCCAAATAGCCATCGCTTCTTTCTCTTATATCGTTCTGGTACACGGTGGCAGCCAACTTGCAGCTAAAACACTTGCGATGGGACAACTGACTCCCGCTCTAGGTTTAGAAATGGGCTACATCTACTTCTGCTTACCGGTTAGTGGCGCTTTGATGATTTTTTACTCAGTCGTATTTACCTACGAACGCGTTAAACAATTAATGTCAGGTGACGATTTGATCACCGACTCACAACTTGATTGATAGAAGGATTTCACAATGGAATGGCAAGTAATACTGACATTATTCGGTAGTTTCGCTGTACTGCTTACAATCGGTGTACCGGTCTCTTTTGCGATTGGTTTATCGTCACTAGCAACCATCTTAATGAGCTTACCGCTTGAGCCTGCAATTGCTGTAGTTGCTCAACGTATGGCGGCAGGCCTTGATAACTTTGCACTATTAGCAATTCCGTTCTTCATTTTGGCGGGCAACATCATGAACCAAGGCGGCATCGCGCTGCGTTTGATCAACTTCGCGAAAGTGTTGGGTGGTCGTCTACCAGGTTCACTCGCCCACGTAAACGTGATGGCAAACATGATGTTTGGGTCTATCTCAGGCTCAGCGGTTGCATCGGCTGCTGCAGTTGGTGGCACTATGTCTCCTCTGCAAAAGAAAGATGGATATGACGAAAACTACTCGGCTGCGGTAAATATTACGTCATGTCCTGCGGGCTTGCTTATCCCACCCAGCAACACGCTGATCGTGTTCTCATTAGTTTCTGGTGGTACCTCTATTGCAGCATTGTTCTTAGCAGGCTACATCCCAGGCCTATTGATGGGGCTGAGCATCATGATGGTGGCAGGTATTATCGCGAAACGTCGTGGCTACCCAGTCGCAGCTCGTCCTTCCACATCAATGGTATGGAATACCTTCCTAAAAGCAGCACCTTCTTTAGCACTGATCGGCATCATCATGGGCGGCATCATTGGCGGTATCTTTACTGCGACTGAGGCTTCCGCAATTGCTGTGGTATACACGTTTGTTTTAGCTGTGCTTGTCTACCGCGAAGTGAAATGGGGTGATATTCCAAAGATCATCCTTGAGTCTGCAGTAACAACATCTATCGTTCTATTACTGGTTGGCGCATCAATGGGCATGTCTTGGGCAATGGCGAACGCCGATGTCCCTTACATGATTGCCGATGCTCTACTCGCGGTTTCCGAAGACCCACTAATGATCCTACTGATTATCAACGTGATTCTGTTGATTGTTGGCATCTTTATGGATATGACCCCTGCGGTTCTTATCTTCACACCAATCTTCTTACCAATCGCGCTAGACCTAGGCATCGACCCTGTCCACTTCGGCATCATGATGACCTTCAACCTTGCTATCGGTATCTGTACACCGCCAGTAGGTAGTGCTCTGTTCATCGGTTGTTCGGTTGCCAACATTGCCATCGACAAAGTCATCAAGCCTTTATTGCCATTCTATGCCGCACTTATTGCAGCCCTAATGGCCGTTACTTTTATCCCTGAGCTGAGCTTGTTCCTACCTGAATTGGTACTGGGCTACGGTTCGTAATTTGGTCACAGATAGATTCTAAGACTGCTAAACACTCAAACGCTTTATCAAATAATAAAATCCCGCTGGTTCGCTGGCGGGAAAAGGAACTGAATAATGAAGACTGTTGCTAACTCTACGCTGCCAAACACTGTACTACGACCTGACTACGACCGTTCAGCACTCCAAAGCCGTATCGTGCACCTTGGCTTCGGTGCATTTCACCGAGCGCATCAAGCGTTGTTCACCAATGAAATGCTCAGCAAGACCAGCACTGATTGGGGTATTTGCGAAATTAACCTATTCGGAGGCGAAGACTTAATTGAATCACTTCGCACGCAAGATCACCTTTACACGGTTGCTGAAAAAGGCGCTGAATCCACAGACGTTAAAGTGATCGGCTCAGTGGCCGAATCTCTTCACCCAAGCCTAGACGGCATCGAAACCGTATTAGAAAAAATGGCCGAACCTCAAGTGGCTATCGTTTCTATGACCATCACAGAGAAAGGCTACTGCGCAGACCCAGCGACAGGAAAACTCGACAAAAATAACCCATTAGTCATCGCTGACCTAGCTAACCCAAGCGAACCTAAATCAGCATTAGGTTACATTGTGCAAGCGCTCAAAATTCGACGTGAACGTGGCTTAACACCATTCACGGTCATGTCTTGCGATAACGTGCAAGAGAACGGTCATGTAGCAAAAGCAGCGATCATTGAGTTTGCTCAACTGCTTGACCCAGAATTACGTGATTGGATTGAAACCAATGTCACCTTCCCATGCACCATGGTTGACCGTATCGTACCCGCAGCAACAGAAGAAACACTGACAGAAATTGCAGAACTGCTTGGTTGTGAAGACCCATGTGGCATCGCCTGTGAACCCTTCCGCCAATGGGTGATTGAAGATAACTTTGTGGCAGGTCGTCCAGATTGGAATGTCGCTGGCGCAGAGTTCGTAGAAGATGTGGTGCCTTACGAAGAGATGAAACTGCGTATGCTCAATGGCAGTCACTCTTTCCTTGCTTACCTTGGATATCTTGGTGGCTACGACCATATTTCCGACACTATGACGGATGCTGGCTACCGAAAAGCCGCTTTTGACATGATGATGAAATCACAGGCACCTTCGTTAACGATGCCTGAAGGGACTGATTTAGAAGGTTACGCAACCTTGCTGATCAACCGCTTCACTAACCCAAGCTTGAAGCACAAGACGTGGCAGATTGCGATGGATGGCAGCCAGAAGATCCCTCAACGTATGGGTGGCAGCTTACGATTCCATTTAGATCAAGGCTCAGATTTCTCGTGGCTTGCAACCGCCATCGCTGGCTGGATGCGCTATGTATCTGGCGTTGATGAGCAAGGCAATGAGATTGATGTCCGCGATCCAATGGCAGACACACTTCGCCAGATCTGCGACCAGCATGGACTCAATGTTTCTGTGGTTCCAGCATTACTTGCGGTTGAAGCGATTTTCCCTGCCGAGCTAGGCCAAGACCCGCAGGTCATTGATACGGTAAGTTCAGCGTACCAATCATTAATTGAACACGGTGCCGTTGCGACCGTGGCTGCGTTATAAGGAGTACAAACAATGAAGAATTTCTTATGTGAAGACTTTTTACTGTCGAATGAGACTGCACGTCGTTTGTACCATGAACACGCAAGCCACCAGCCGATTTATGACTATCACTGCCATCTAAACCCGGCAGAAGTGGCTCAAGATCGTCAGTTCGAAAACATGTCTAAGATTTGGCTTGAAGGTGACCACTACAAATGGCGTGGTATGCGTTCAGCAGGGATTGATGAGCGTCTGATTACTGGAGGCGCAAGCGATTATGATAAGTTCATGGCCTGGGCTAGAACCGTCCCTCAAACCTTGGGCAACCCACTTTACCATTGGACTCATTTAGAACTACGCCGCCCATTTGGTATTACTGGCACTCTCTTTGGTCCAGAAACCGCAGACCAAATTTGGCACGAAGGCAACGAGCTATTAGCGACACCAGAATTTAGTGCTCGCGGCATCATGAAGCAGATGAATGTGGTGATGGCTGGTACGACAGACGATCCAATTGATTCTCTTGAACACCATAAGGCGATCGCTCAAGACAATTCATTTGATGTACAAGTGTTACCAAGCTGGCGCCCAGATAAAGCCTTCAAAATCGAACTCGACACCTTTGTCGATTACCTGCGCCAACTTGGTCAAGTAGCCGATATCGAGATCCGTCGATTTGATGATCTGTTGAGTGCGCTAGACAAGCGTTTAGTCCACTTTAATGCCCATGGCTGTCGTGCGGCTGACCACGGTATTGAAGTGGTTCGCTACGCACCTATTCCATCAGAATCGGATTTGGATGCCCTGTTAACTCGACGCCTCAATGGCGAAACGCTCACCGATCTAGAATGTGCGCAGTTTTCAACAGCGGTTCAGGTGTGGTTAGGCAAGCGCTACGCCGCAATGGGTTGGGTAATGCAGCTTCACATTGGTGCTCAGCGCAATAACAACACGCGCATGTTCCAACTGTTAGGCGCAGATGCAGGGTTTGATTCGATCAGCGATAAGACGTTTGCCTTCGAATTGGCTCACCTGTTAGACGAAATGGATCAAAGCAACGAGTTACCTCGCACCATTCTTTACTGCTTAAACCCTCGCGATAACGAGATGATGGCAACCATGATTGGTAACTTCCAAGGTGGCGGCATCGCGGGCAAAGTTCAGTTTGGTTCTGGTTGGTGGTTCAACGATCAGAAAGACGGCATGCAACGCCAAATGGAACAGTTATCTCAACTTGGTCTGCTTAGCCAGTTTGTCGGCATGCTGACTGACTCTCGCAGCTTCTTGTCGTACACACGCCACGAATACTTCCGCCGAATTCTGTGTGACATGCTTGGTCGTTGGGCTGAAAACGGCGAGGTACCAAACGACATGTCACTGCTTGGCCCTATGGTCGAAGACATCTGCTTTGGTAACGCAAAACGCTACTTCGAAGAGAGGGCGTAACCGATGAAACATATCGCTATTATTGGTGAGTGCATGATCGAGCTGAACGGCAAACCGTTCGGCTCAATGCATCAAACGTTTGGCGGGGACACACTCAATGCTGCGGTCTATCTAGTCCGCGGCTGCGAGGCGAACCTCCATCAAGATGAAATAAAAGTGTCCTACGTCACGGCTTTGGGCGCAGACCCGATTAGCAAGGGAATGTTAGAACGCTGGCAACAAGAGGGGGTGTCGACGGACCTTGTTCTACAAGACAGCCAACGTACTCCGGGTCTATACCTAATTCAGCTTGATGACGCAGGTGAACGTACCTTTCTGTACTGGAGAAACCAGTCGGCTGCACGCTACCTGCTACAGCACCCAGATTTCAATCAGATAAAGCAGGCACTGCGCAATGTCGATATGGTCTTTCTCAGCGGCATCACATTAGCGATTCTGCCTGAACAAGATCGTATCGAGCTATTGAACATCTTGGTTGAGTTGAAGGCACAAGGTGTTGAGATTGCCTTCGACAGTAACTTCCGCCCTGCACTTTGGCCACAAGACGAAAACCAAACCGTCAAAAACAGCTACCAGGCCATGTATACATTGACGGATTTAGCGTTGGTCACATTCGATGATGAACAATTAATTTGGGGCGATAGCTCTCCAGAACAAACTATCGAACGTCTAACGACGCTGGGTGTTAAGCGATGCATCGTCAAACTGGGTGCAGATGGCTGTCTCATTCAAAATGCCACCATTCAAAGTAACATACACCCAGATTCTGGTGCCGCTTCGGCTCCACTAGCGGTGCCAACCCTGCCTGTTGATCATGTCGTTGATACGACCTCGGCAGGAGACTCATTCAATGGCGGATTTTTATCGGCTTACCTTGCGGGCGAAGACTTAACAAAGTCATGCCAGCGCGGCAATACCATGGCAGGCGTCGTTATCCAACATCGTGGTGCCATTATTGCAAAAGAACTCACTCAAGCGGCCATCACAGCCATTTAAGGAATACCAATGTCTAACATCAAACAACAACTGAAAACACTGAAAGTTATCCCTGTGATCGCTATCGACAACGCTGAAGACATCATCCCTCTGGGTAAAGTGTTAGCTGAAAATGGTTTACCTGCAGCAGAAATTACATTCCGTTCGGAAGCTGCAGTTGAAGCTATTCGTCTACTTCGTGAATCACAACCAGATATGTTGATCGGCGCAGGCACTGTGCTCAATCGTGAGCAAGCTATTGCGGCTAAAGAAGCAGGCGCAACGTTCGTCGTCTCTCCTGGATTTAATCCAAACACGGTAAGAGCCTGCCAAGAGATTGGTATTGATATCATTCCTGGGGTCAACAACCCGAGTACAGTAGAAGCCGCTCTAGAAATGGGCTTAACCACATTGAAGTTCTTCCCTGCTGAAGCATCAGGTGGCATCAACATGGTTAAGTCACTTCTTGCGCCTTACACGGATATTGAGATCATGCCGACAGGTGGCATTAACCCAAACAATATTAAAGACTACCTAGCGATACCTCGAGTACTCGCATGCGGTGGTACTTGGATGGTAGATAAGAAGCTGATTGAAGAAGGCAATTGGGAAGAGCTGGCTCATTTAACTCGTGAAGCCGTTAAGTTAGTCAATTAAACCTAGTGCAATAGCATTTTGACGTTATATCTAGCCCTCCTTTTGGAGGGTTATTTTATGGTTGAGCATTATTCTTTCAAAGTTAATATTTAATCGTGCTCGATAGCATCTTAAAAATAAAGGCTAAATATGGAAAACTGGATAACACAAGGAGTTGGCGGCCTGGCTTTTTGTATCGGTGTAATGGCCTTTTGGCAAAAAGATGATATGCGTTTTCGCTACCAGATGATGATCTTTTGTTTTGTAATGAGTATCCATTTCATATTAATGGGTGCCATAGTGGCTGCTATAGGCGTAATTATTAATGCTATTCGCAGTTACGTATCGATAAAAACTCAATCGCGCAAAGTGATGTGGTTCTTTATTGGCTTGATGTGGTGCATGACTTTGCCCAACATGAACCATTTCTTTGAGTTTATTACGGTTGTTGGTTCGTCCGTTGCGACATGGGCACTCTTTTCAAGACAAGGCATCGCCTTGAGATCATTAATCTTATTCAATTCCTTCTGTTGGGCTAGCCATAACATTTGGATTGGTTCAATTGGAGGCTCTTTTGTCGAAATCACCTTTATAGTCACCAACATAGTCACTATCTATCGTTTACATCAGCGCAGATTGTTAACTATAAAATAGGCAATAAATTTTTTATTCTAGATTTAAAATATGGAAGTAATACACCACTAATTAAATGGGGAATTAATTGGATATCAAAAAATCAAATCTAATTAAGTTTACGTTATTTAAGCGTCGTCAATATATTTCCAGTACTAAATTGAATTAAATCACCAATTAAATTTATATGGTGATCCAAATCTTTAGTTTGCTTTATTTTGGTTAACCAATAATCCGTTAATTATTAAAATTGGTCATGTGCTTATTATTATACTAACAATAGGATCGTGACCATGAAGCGTCTTACCCTGACACCTATAGCAATCGCGTTGCTTCTTGCGGGATGCAACTCATCTGATAGCGACAATAACCTCCAGCAACCCCAAGTTCACTCTCGTGTTCATGATGTATTGAACATTGAGGGTTACCAGTTCCGAGATTCTAACGGCAATGGAACACTGGAACCCTTTGAAGACTGGCGATTATCTCCAGAAGAGCGAGCAGCAGACTTGGTTAGCCGAATGACGCTAGACGAGAAAGCCGGCATGATGCTCATTGACACCTTAAACTCAGCCGAGGGTGGGCTTGTTAGCAGTGCCGGGCAAGACATGATTGCCGATGCTCAAATGACGCGCTTTATCTTCCGTAACAGCGTAGTTGAAACCCCAACTAACACACCTGATTGTGGTGCTGGCCGTTCAGGCTGTCAGATAACCCCAACAGAAGCTGCCCAGTTCATGAATAGTGTTCAAGAACTGCGTGAACAAACTCGAATGGGTATCCCCGCTCTATTCAAGTCCAATGCTCGTAACCACATTGACCCATCGGCAAAAGCAGGGATCAACGTTTCTTCAGGTGCCTTTTCTGCTTGGCCTAAAGAGGCAGGTTTAGCAGCCACTCGCGACATGGATTTAATCACTGAATTTGCTGGCATCATGAATGAAGAATGGTCTTCAATTGGCCTGCGCAGTATGTACGGATACATGATGGATTTGGCGACAGAGCCTCGCTGGTATCGAGTACACGAAACCTTTACCGAAGATGCCGATTTAGCATCTGACATTATGCGTTCACTGATCAAAGGCTTGCAAGATGGCGGTGAGGTTAACGAAGACAGTATCGCGCTAACCATCAAACACTTCCCTGGCGGCGGTCCACAAGAAAACGGCGCTGACCCACACTATGACTTTGGTAAGAACCAAGTCTATCCAAAGAACAATTTTGATTACCACCTAAAACCGTTTATTGCCGCGATTGAGGCTGGCGCTTCTTCAATCATGCCTTACTACGGCATCCCTGTAGATCAAAAGTGGATGCCAAACGATGTTGGCATGTCGTTTTCAAAAGGTATTGTCACCGACCTGCTCAGAGACGAATTGGGCTACACAGGTAACGTGAACTCAGATACTGGCATTATTGGTGAGCGAGCATGGGGTGTGGAACACAAAACAATTGATGAGCAAGTTGCAATGGCGGTCGAGGCTGGAGTCGATGTTCTTTCAGGTTTCCATGATAAAGAAGTCATCGTGAAACTGGTCGAAAAGGATCTGATCACCGAAGAACGTGTCGACCTATCAGTAACACGCTTACTTGAAGAACAATTCAAGCTTGGCCTTTTCGAAAACACTTACGTTGACGAGAAAAAAGCCCAAGAGATTTTAGGCAATGAGAAGTACCAAGAACGCGCTGATTACGCACAGAAAAAGTCTGTCGTCTTACTTCAAAATACCAATAAGACTCTACCTTTAGCTGAATCAACCGCACAGGCTCCTGTTGCTCTGTATGTCATGGGAATGGACGAAAACATTGCTGGAGACGACAAGTACAACTTTGCCGTGACTTCCGGTGATTACGAAGCGGGAGAAACGCGTCCACCAGTACCAGCCGATACGGACTATGCGGTTATTCGTGTTCGCGTATCCAACGAAGGTTCAGATCCTGATCTTATCTTTGGTGGTGCTAACCCAGACGAACTCGATATTCTTGCATTCAGTGAAATGGCTGCAGCTGCATCTTGGCATATTGAACCAAGCCTAAGCGACATCAAAGCCGTTATGGACGAAGTGGGTGCTGACAAAACGGTCTTGTCCATCAACTTTAGACAACCCTTCGTGCTAGACGATCAAAGTAATCTTAAGCAAGCCGGTGCCGTGATAGCCACATTTGGTGTCTCGGACAGCAACCTAATGGAAGTGCTTTCAGGCAACTTTGCTCCTCAAGGAAAACTGCCATTTGCTTTAGCAAACAGCGCCCAAGCCATTCAAAACCAAGACTCAGATTACCCTGGGTATGATCAAGCCGACACCCTTTACCCGTTCGGACATGGTTTAAGTTACGAATAATATTTGAGCTAATTCAGGCAGTGTGAGCACTGCCTTTCCTTCTTAGATACCAAGGACAAAGTCATGGAACATATCTTACAACTGAGTTGGGATGACAACGCTATTCCACATAAAATCTGGATAGAACAATACTACGATGGGTGTCGTATCTGCTTGAAAGTCGTCAAAGACGTTGAGCCAGAAATGCTCTCACTGATTGTGCCAAATATTGATGTGCAAACCACTCATAAGGCGTGGCAAGGCAAAGCGACGAACATTACACCAGCCTATGATGACGGTGTGTTGTTCACTCAAACTCGCTCGCTATTCAATTTGCCTCACGGCTGTGTGATCTGGGCGGTAACACATATCCAGATGCAAAACGGCTTAAAAATGTCGGCAGACAAATTGTGTTTCGTACCAAAATACAGCAATCAAGATTCTTGTTTTAAGGTTCCGGCATAACGCGACTAAGCACTCGTTCAAACCACAAAATCGAGACCAACAAAAAGGCCAACGTTCACACGCTGGCCTTTGTTTTATCTGCTATCGGTCGGAATCAGGAACTAATCAATCAGCACCAACGAATCGAGAATACCTTTGCCGCTGTGGATCCCGCCTTCATTTTCGCTAGCGGGTTTGCTGCGGATCAAATAGCCCGCATAGCCGTCTAACTCTGTTACTGGTTCACCTTTGAAGTAAGCAGTGAACAAACCCACTTCGCTGACTAAGTCTGTCACGAACGTTTGTTGAGTATCACGCACTGCAATAGTCGGCACGTCACGTTCATGCGGGTACAAGCGCTGCATCAATGCCCACGCGTCGTACTCTTCAGGTTTAAGCTGGCTCAGTTGCTCGCTGATATCGTCACCAAAGACACAATGGCCACCGCCCTCACCTTGGTTTTTCAGCACCCATTCTTGCTTATTAGCTTGGGTGTTAAACCATTCAATTACTTCATTGGTGATAGGCTTCATATCGGCCAAGACACTCTTGACCAGTTCGGCTTCTTCTCGCGTTAAACCCCAGCGGGCGTATTCTGCTGCTGACATCATGGTCAGCAGCATTTGCATGGTTTTACTGGTCGCTAATTGCTGGCTGATGGTTGCGTTCATTGCGACATGGTGTTGTTCCATAAACAAGCGAGTCTGACTTAGCGTGTGGCAACAAACCGATTCATTTAGCTCTGGAGCCCAGTAATCTGAATACTGGTAGCCAGCTCTTAGGTACACCACATCGACAGCGCCGACATCTTTCAATAACAAGCGTTGATTATCACCCGATGAAAGCTGACAGCTCAATTGTTCAAAGGTACGACGAACCGTGCGAATGCCCTGTTTTTGTAGCTCAACTTCAAGCAAATGTTGGTCATATACGTTGTCTTCGTTCTTCTGCACCACCATCAAGAACACCGGTTTATCTGGCTCGTTGAAGTCGGCTTTCACCTGCCTTGCAGCATTAGCGATACCATAAGCCAGCTGGGTTAAGCCTTGGTTTTCAGCTGGCGTTGCTGACGAATCTTCCAACCAACTGTTATACACGTTTGGCCATTGGTTTTGCATAAATGAGTGGAATTCTGTAGCGCGTTGACCAAAAGGCGCCATCCCTGCCGCAATGCCATTAAACTCAATCACTTTGGCACCGTGTTGGCGATCGTCCATGAAATCAGTGCGCATCAACAACAAAGGTTGTCGCGCTGGATTCAAGCGCTCATCCGCACTGCCATGGGCTTGTCGGTGCAACTCCATCAGGCGACCAAAAAACGGATCGGCTTTCGCCATATCGCTCAATGATGACTGTAAAAAGTCGTGGTCTTCAGAAACATTATTGATGAGCTTGGTGATCAGCGGCGTCACCTTCAACAGGTGTTCAAAAACCTCACGCTCAATACTCATTGGAGCAAGGTTAAAAGGGCAATGTCTCGCGGTATTGTCAGACTGACGAAAAGCGACACCGTGCATAATTGCCCACTCACAAGCATCTTCAATAACTTGTTGCGAAATCGATGGCATTGGATTCATTTAGATATCTCATTCTTGGCGGGCATTTGGCACCCGTAATAAGACGATGCTCATTCTAAAAAGACGAAATAAATTTAAAAAAACTTATTTCGCCGTTTTGATCATCGTAGCTCGCGGTTTACAGCTGAGGTTCTTGGGTCTTATTGACTATAAGGTCGCGAAGCCATTTGTGGCTTGGTTCAGAATCAAAGTAACGGTGCCAAAGCAGAAACAAACCACCGGGAACCAACTCAATGGGAATCGGCTTCATCACCAGCTCGCCACTCTCAATATAGTCACGAACCGAGTTGTACGGATAACACATCAGCAAATCACTTTGTTTGCACAGCTTTACTGCACTGGTGATGTCCGACACGTTGGCGGCTTTGTTAATTTGAAGCTGTTTGGCTTGCAAGATTTCCAGTAGCAGCCAGTCGCCAACGCCACCGGTCACTAACTGAATATGACGGTATTTAAGGAAGGCTTGCAGATTCCACTCTTCTTGAAGCACTGGGTGATCATTGCGCATCAAACACACAGAATAATCTTGCAGCAATTCTACGTGGTTTAGCTCAGCAGGAATGTTTTGAATGTGAGTACTCGCCCTTTCATCAAGCTCAAAAATCCCTATTCCAAAATCGACCTCACGCTTTAGCAAGCGCTTAAAAGTTTCGCTGCTCCAAGTAGTGCTGTTTACCGTAATGTTCGGCGCATCAGCTAGCGCGTTAGGCATAAATTTAGGGTAAATCGCGGTATAAGCGGTTTCGACTAGATCGATATTAAAAGTGCGTTCGCTGTCTTTCGGCTCAAAAATATCCGGCACGGTTAGCTGTTCAACTTGCAGAAGGATCTGATGAATCTTAGGCGCTAAAGAGGTGGCTTTCGGGGTTGGAAACAGGCCTTTTGACTCACGTTCAAACAGCGGGTCATCAAATAAAGAACGCAGCTTGGTGAGTTGCTTACTCACCGCGGACTGACTAAGGAACAATCGCTCTGCCGTTTTGCTCACGCTGCGCTCTTCAAGCAACACATGTAAACACAGCAGTAAATTCATATCACATTTGAGTAAGCTTTTAACATCTACCATGATATTCCTTAGATTCAGATTAATGATGACTTTATGTCACTTTAAATCATATCACAAACTTGTTAATTTAAGCCCATGTAACCTATGAGTTAATAACTCAAAAAAATAATAGACCTAAGGAATACTCATGAACTTTCTAGCACTCCCTAAGATTGATCTGCACTGCCACCTAGACGGAAGTGTTCGTCCAGACACCATTATTGATCTGGCGAAACAGTACGGAATCGAACTTCCAGAAGACCGTGAAGCGGTAGTAAAGTCTCTAACAGTGCCTGAAGATTGCAAAAACCTTGATGAGTACCTAGCTTGCTTTAGCCTGCCACTGCAAGTGATGCAAACGGAAGAAGCAATTGAGCGTATCTCTTTTGAGCTTTACGAAGACGCAGCACTAGAGAACGTTAAATACCTAGAAGTTCGTTTTGCACCGATTCTTCACGTAAACAAGGGCTTGTCTCTTGATACGATCATCGCAAGTGCGGTTAAAGGTATGAAGCGTGCAGAAGAGAAATACGACATCAAGGGCAACTACATCATGTCTGTACTGCGTATGTTCCCGAAAGATTCGATCAAAGACGTGATCGACGCAGGCCAACCTTACCTAGGTAAAGGCGTGGTTGCGTTTGATATTGCTGGCGGTGAAAAGCCGGGCTTCTGCGCTGAATTCCCTGAGTACACGCAATACGCGATCGAAAAAGGCTACCGTGTGACAGTTCACGCAGGTGAGCAATGGCATGGTCAGAACGTTTACGATGCAGTAACACTGCTTGACGCTGAGCGTATCGGCCACGGTGTTCACATCCAAGGTAACGAAGACGCATACAACATCGTTAAAGAGAAGCAAGTTGCACTTGAAACTTGCCCAACAAGTAACGTGCAAACTAAATGTATTCACAAATTCAGCGACCACCCAATTGCTGAATTCAAGAAAGACGGCATCGTTGTAACGATCAACACAGACAACCGCACTGTGTCGAACACAACCATGACTAACGAAGTGAAGCGTGTATGTGAAACGTTCGGTCTAACACAAGAAGACTACGCAGAGATCTACAAGTACTCTGTAGAGAGCGCTTTTGCTTCAGACGAAGTGAAACAGCACCTAATGGGTTTCGTTGAGCAAATCTAATTGGTAAAGCGCGCCTTTTGCTGAATAGCTGGGCTCACTTAGCATTAGTGCTTAAAGCACAAAATAGGAAGAGAAAGGCTGAGGCTTTTCTCTTTTTTTATGTCCAAAAATCGCTAATCTTGCAGTATTCGTCATTTAGACCGAGACTCTCGGAAAGTGGGCAGCATGAGTAATACAAACGATCAAACTGAACTCGATAAAATGTTATCTGGGCAAGTATATGATGGTGCAGACCAAGAAATTGATACCATACGTACCAATGCCAAAAAGGCGTTAATGGCCTTCAACAACCATCAAAATCCAGATCAACAACACACATTGCAAGAGCAGCTATTCGGTAAAGTCGGGAGTAGCAGCTTAATCCAGCCCCCTTTTCATTGTGAGTTTGGAAAAACCATCGAGATTGGTGACGACACCTTCATCAATATGAACGTCGTAATGCTAGATGGTGCGAGAATCAAAGTCGGAAACAATGTTTTAATTGGACCAAGCGTCCAATTCTATACGCCATCACACTCCCTTGATTATCGTAGCCGTCGTAAATGGGAAACCTTCTGTTTACCGATAACAATCGAAGATGATGTGTGGGTTGGTGGAAACTCGGTCATCAACCAAGGCGTGAAGATTGGGGCTCGCTCGGTTATCGCGGCGAACTCTGTGGTCAACAGCGATGTACCGCCAGATTGTCTATACGGTGGCACGCCGGCGAAGTTAATTCGACACTTGGATACTGAGCAATAAAGTTAAATAGAAAAATAAAGCTCATTAAAAGAACAAATAGAAAAAGAGGCGATGTTCATGATGAAACAGCGCCTCTTTTTAATCGATTCATTTTAGCTTTTATCAGTCTTTTCTATCCGTCGTTTTTCTACTTATCTTGCCTACCTAGATTATCTACATAGAGAAACCTGACTAAAATAGATAGCTTGAGAATTTCGCTACATGATCACGTAAATTCGACGCCAAGAGCACGAAGTTCGTTCTCACATTGCGCAGAATCGATAAACTGAATACCCGCCATACCTACGGCTTTTGCTCCTTCTACGTTGTAAGGCATATCATCAATGAACACCGTTTCTGAAGCCTCCAGTCCATTATTTGAAAGCAACGCTTGGTAAATCTCAGGCTGCGGTTTAAGCATGCCAAGTTCAGCGGATACGGCTGCGCCATCAAACAAAGGCCAAAATTCGTAGGTGGCTTTTAGGTGTTCAACAATCTCGACCACGTTGTCGGTAAGTGCATACACACCATACCCAGCACGCTTTACGCGCTCGATAAGGTCGACAGAACCATGCAATAAGATCTGCGTTTTCTTAACGTAATAAAACAGGCGGTCGCACTCTAATGAAGATAAATCGAGCTCTTGTTGGTAGCGAAGTTTGGCTTCATTTTCGGTTAAGAACCCTTTGTTCAAATCCGACCAAATCGCACTTTGGAAAATCGAAAGCGCTCGGGCTTCAGGGTCGGCAATGTTACCAAACGTTAGTTGAGTAATTTCCAGCGGCGACCAACGCACAATCACATTACCCACATCAAATACGACATTTTGATTTGATTCGAACTCATACCCTACTCCTGAATTAGTCACTTAAAATAGCAACAACACAGACATTAAATGCCGCACGTTAAAGTTCATAATCTTGTTTTACAAAATGAGGACTAGAATCACAAGATGTAATCAAGTCAGCGCAAAAGGTGGTCACTAGTACCCCTAACTAACCCTATTTATCATCACCCACTTAACCTTCTATGTTACAATTATGAGTCATTCAGAGCGTACTGAATCCCTGATTTAGTTCACTATTCTTTAGTCACAGTGAATACACTTTAAAGTTATTGATCTATGAAAAAGTACGAGTTAGTTGTCCAAGATATTGTGAGCAAAATTTGCCAAAACAGTATCAGCCATAAGCTTCCTGCAGAAAGAGAACTGTCTGAAATATATGGATTATCTCGTTTCACGATTCGTAAAGCACTAGCCAAGCTAGAGGCTATTGGCATGGTGAAATCTAAGGTGGGTTCTGGTTACTTCGTCAACACTTCTCTCATTGGTACAGCACTGGTGTACAACTCCATTACTGAAAACAGTTTTGAAGAGATCTCTTATAAAAAGCTCCAGCTAAATAAAGCGCTACCCGATAACCACGAACAGCAGATTTTTTCTTTAGACGACAATGACTACATTTGGAAAATTAGACGTCTTCGATTGATTAACAATAAAGTAGTCCAGATTGAAGAAGCCAAGATCCCTGTCAGTGTCTTCCCAGAGATGAATGCCGAGATCATTGAAAGCTCAATCCAGAAACATGCGCTAGCGAAAGGCCTTCAGATCGATAGCTACTTAACGACCTACCAAGCGATCAATGTTTCTAAAGAAGATGCAGAGCTACTTGGCTGCAAAAAAAATGCAGCAGCGATGAATATCACCAACCGAGGTTTCTTGGCATCGGGTGAACTGTTCATCGTCAGCGATATTATCGATATCAATTACCAATGCACCTACCACACGCCTTTTAACAGTGAGAGCATGAGCTTCCGAGATAAGAAGTAATAATTTATTTAGGTTCCCACCATTTTAGTTAATTTAAATAACTAACCCAGTTAAGTATTTACAATCAAAAACCTATAAGTTAATAACTGTACTCAAATATTTATTAGTTATAATCTTGCTATATAAAAATAACTTATAGACCTTTGATAAATTTAATTGAGTAATTAATACTAGTCAAAAAAATGGCCGCTTTAAGCGGCCATTTTAATTAACTCGATAAGTTATGGAGTGTGAATCGCGCCATCAGGAAGGCGACTTTGAGTCCACTCGTGGGGGCGATACATAACAGGGAACTCGGCTGCAACCTCTTGGTCGATTTCAACACCAATACCTGCGATTTCAGAAGCGTATAAGTAGCCATTAATTGGCTCTGCAGCGTTCGGGAATACCTTGTGCGTATTCTCGTTGTACTCGACATGCTCTTGAATGGCAGCATTGTGTAAATGCACATTCAAATGCGTGTTGACCGCTGCACCAATTGGCGTCATATCTGGCGGGCAATGCCATGCAATACGAACACCGAAGTTCTGACATAGATGGCCGAGTTTCAGAGCAGGAGTAATACCACCAATCTGTGAAACATGGCAACGAATGAAATCAATACGACGATTAGCAATCAGAGATTTCCACTCTTCAGGGTTATTAAATAACTCCCCTAAACCTAATGAAACTGAGCTTTGGCTACGAATATTATCCAACCATTCCGTTTGGTTTGGCGGCAGAATATCTTCAATGAAGTAAGGCTTATATTGCTCGACTTCTTTGGCAAATTGTATCGCTTGGTTCGGGAATAGGCGCTCATGAACATCATGAAGAATATGGAATTGGTTACCATACTTCTCTCTCAACGACTTAAACATCGTTAGAGTATTGTCCATGTACTGATCTTGGTCGTAGTACGAGCCTTCAGTCGGGTTTTGAGTGGTATGCAAATCGGTTGGAACACCGCCATAGAAACCAAGCTGACAACGAATATGCTTGTAGCCTTTGTCTAGGAAAGACTCCACCAGCTCATAAATACCTTCCATCGTGTCGCTAGTCGCGTGTGTGTATACAGGAATAGCATCACGAGACTTACCACCAAATAATTGATGTAGCGGCATACCCGCCAATTTGGCTTTAATATCCCACAATGCCATATCAACACCGGAAATTGCATTATTGATAACAGGGCCATTTCGCCAATAAGCGTTGACCATCATCATTTGCCATAAGTCTTCAATATTATTGGCGTTTTTACCAATAAGAATAGGTTTTAAATATTCATCGACCATTGTTTTTACAGCAAGCGGTCTTTGTTGGAATGTCGCACAACCGAACCCAGTCACGCCTTCATTCGTTTCAACTACCACGGTAATGAGATTGTGTCTGTCTGGCTTAGTAATAATACAATGGATATCAGATATAATAGTTTCTTTCACAATTAAATAACCTAAACTTAAGTCAACTCCTATTATCTAACCGCTTTAAAAAGCACATTTCAAGCACTAATTTTTCGTAAAAATAATTGGTACGTTAAGAGTATTTTTTTGATAAACAAAACATACCAATTGGCTAAAAACGGTGGAAAAATAATTTTTCGAATTTTAAGTGTGATTGAGATCTCTTTCTACTGCGTTGGATTTAAATTGATTGTCGTTATGATTGCTCGAGTTAAATATATTCCAATAACAGGTGTAGTATGCAAATGGTAGAAAAAAGTGATGCCGTTATTAATAACTCGAAGTCATCATCGAAAAATAAAAATTTCAAAGAAAATATACAGTTATTAATCACTGCACTTGGTGGTGAAGACAATATCGTGAGTATCACGCACTGTATGACAAGGTTGAGATTCAAATTAGCAGACGAGTCGCTGGTAGACGAAGAAGCAATCAAGCAGATCGCAGATGTGAAAGGTGTGGTACTTCAACAAGGCCAAACTCAAGTCATCATCGGTGTTGAGGTCGAGAAGTGGTTCAACGCGCTATCAAACACTCAACAAGCTGACGCTAATCCGGCTGATGAGCTAGAGAAAGGCAAGCTGTTCCAAAGCGTGATGCGTATTGTCGCAGGCATCTTTGGTCCGGTTGTACCCGCAATCGCTGGCGCGGGTATGTTGATGGGCCTGTTGTCTGGTCTTATTGCAACCAATGTTATCTCTGAAACCTCAGACACAGTTTATTTCTTCCGCTCGATCTCTGTTGCTGTGTTCTTCTTCTTACCTATGCTGGTTTCTTTCTCTGCCGCTAAGGTATTCAAAGTAAACGAATACATTGCGCTTGCTGTCTCTTCAGCAATGCTAGCGCCTCTGCTTGTTGATAAAGCAACAATGCTAAAAGACGCAGGCGCTGCTCCGGAGCTGACCGTTCTTGGCGTGGTTCCTATTGAGCTGCTCAACTACGGCGGCGCGATTGTTCCTGCGATTCTAGCAATCTGGTTATTGTCTAAAGTGACTCCGTTAGTTGACCGCCTAGTTCCTTCTTCTGCGAAGCCTGTATTTACACCACTGCTTGCCTTTACGGTAACTTCGACCATCACGCTATCATTTGTTGGCCCTGCTGGTATCTGGCTAAGTAATGGCGCAGGTTGGGTGATGAGCTCACTACTGGAAATCTCTCCGACGTTAACAGGCTTTGTGTTTGGTCTAACTCGCCCGATCACCATCGTATTTGGTATCCACCACAGCATGACGCCAATCAGCCTGAACAACTTTGCACTGTATGGTAAGGATCTACTTATGCCAATCATGTGTTTGGGTAACATGGCAATTGCTGGCGCGACAATGGCTATCTGGCACAAGCAACGTAAAACGGTTTCTAAAGAGCAATCTTCAATTACGATGGGCTCAAGTGTTACCGCTATCTTAGGCATCACGGAACCGGCTCTATTTGGTGTACTCACGAAATACACCAAAGCGATGATGACCGCGAGCTTGGCTGCAGGCGTGTTCGGTGCTATCTCGGTAACAATCGATACGCACTTAACAAGCTACATTCTTTCTTCTGTATTCAGCTTGCCAGCTTACCTTGCAGGCGGTACGCAAAACTTCATTCAAGCACTGATGGGCGTGGTGGGTGTATTTGCACTGTCTTTCGTCCTAACGATGTTGTTCGTAAAACTAGACAACAAGTAATCGGCTAGTCTCACTCCCGTAAGATTAGAATCGAAAAAGCATGACCATATCTCATTATGGTCATGCTTTCCTCAATACGAACAAACCCAACCTTTCCTTTCTAAGGCTATATTATGACCCACATCGCAATCATCGGTGAGTGCATGATTGAACTGAATGGGGCTCCATTTGGCGACATGCATCAAAGCTATGGTGGAGACACATTAAACGCGGCAATCTACTTGAACCGCAGCGCTGCGGTTAGCAACCCCATGAACTGCAATAACACTGCGAATCCAGCGATGCGAACTAGCTATGTCTCGGCGCTTGGCTCTGACGCTATCAGCCAAGAGATGCTTAACCGATGGCAAGATGAAGGACTATCAACCGAATTCGTGCTTATTGACGAGCAGCGTTCACCCGGGCTCTATCTCATTCAACTCGACGATGTTGGTGAGCGCACCTTCCTATACTGGCGCAACGATTCGGCGGCTCGCTACATGGTACAGCACCCCGATTTCGATAAGATAGCCAACCAACTTCACGATGTTGATATGGTGTTTCTGAGTGGTATTTCCCTCGCGATATTGCCACACAGCGATCAGTTAAAGTTACTCACTATCATCGAAGGCCTACGTGAACATGGCGTTACCATCGCCTTTGATAGTAACTACCGACCAAAACTATGGGAATCAGAAAGCGCGACTAAAGAGTGCTATCGACTGGGTTATCAAACCACTGATATCGCCTTGGTTACCTTTGATGATGAACAGCAACTATGGGGCGACCAAACACCTCAAGACACCATCGACCGACTACACAGGCTTGGCGTGCAGACCATCATTGTAAAACTCGGTGCTGAAGGCTGTTTGGTCAGTGAAACTCCAGCCCAAACACCAAGCCTAATTGAAACCACGCCAGTAGAAACCGTGGTTGATAGCACTTCAGCAGGCGATTCATTCAATGGCGGATTCTTGTCTTGCTATCTATCTGGCGGCTCTGTTCAGCAAGCCTGCCGCAAAGGCAATGCACTGGCGAGACTGGTCATTCAACATCACGGCGCAATCATCCCAAAACCCATCACCGACACTCTTTCAAACTGATATTAAGAAGTAAACCCATGTCTACAATTAACGAACAGCTAAAAGCACTTAAAGTTATCCCTGTTATCGCCATTGATAACGCAGAGGATATTATCCCTCTAGGCAAAGTATTGGCTGAGAATGGGCTTCCCGCCGCTGAAATTACGTTCCGTTCAGACGCCGCTGTTGAAGCTATCCGACTGCTTCGAGAAGCTCAGCCTGACATGCTGATCGGCGCGGGCACCATCTTGAACCGTGAGCAAGCACTCGCAGCAAAAGAAGCGGGCGCAACGTTTGTGGTTTCACCGGGCTTTAATCCGAACACAGTTAAAGCATGCCAAGAGATCGGCATCGATATCATTCCAGGTGTGAACAATCCAAGCACCGTTGAAGCAGCACTTGAGATGGGACTAACGACTCTCAAGTTTTTCCCTGCCGAAGCTTCAGGTGGAATCAGCATGGTTAAGTCACTCGTTGGCCCATACGGCGATATTCGACTCATGCCTACAGGCGGTATCACGCCATCAAACATCGATAACTACTTAGCAGTGCCTCAAGTATTAGCCTGCGGTGGTACATGGATGGTCGACAAGAAACTCGTTGAAAATGGAGAATGGGATGAGATTGCCCGCTTAACACGCGAGATTGTTGAACAAGTGAATCGCTAAGCAAACTAATCCAAGCCAGCCAAACTGTTCACCAATTTGAGAACACCTTAGATACAAAAAGAGCGAGAAGTTAGCCTCTCGCTCTTTTTTTCATCAACTTACTGTGACAATTGTTGTTCTACCAAAGTCTTCCAGAATCCGACACCATGCTCCAGAATATTATCGTTGAAATCGTAGTGTGGGTTATGGAGCGCAGTGCCTCCACATTCACCAACACCATTCCCAACTAGCATATAGCACCCTTTTACTTCGCGTAACATGAACGAGAAATCCTCACTAATGGTGAAGCGTTCACAAGCTCCATTCACATTCTCTTCACCAACAACCGCTTGTGCTGCTTTCACTGCATGAGCCGTCTCTTCAGGCGTGTTAATCGTTGATAAGAAGCTGTTGTTGAAGTGGTATTGATAATCAACACCTGCCGACATGCACTGGCCAGCGACGACACGCTCAATCGCTTTCTCAATTTTATGCAATGCTTGATCGGTAAAGCTGCGAGTGTCACCAGAAATAGTCACTTGCGAAGGAATCACATTCACGGTGCCATTAGTAACAAAATTAGTCACCGAGATAACCGCCGTCTCATCAATGGCGCTCAAATTACGCGAAACGATGGTTTGCAGTGCTGTGACCACCTGAGATCCAACAACAATCGGGTCGGTTCCCATGTGTGGCATCGCCGCGTGACCGCCCGTCGCTTTGATCACAATCTCAAAACTGCTTTCACTTGCCATAAGCGAGCTTGGACGAGTCACAAATTTACCTTCTGGGATACCCGGTAAGTTATGCATCGCGTAAATCGCATCCATATTCCAACGAGTGAACAGGCCATCAGCGATCATCGCTTTCGCTCCTGTGCCTCGCTCTTCATCTGGTTGGAAAATGAAGTACACAGTGCCATCGAATTGCTTACTGGTTGCTAACTCTTGCGCCGCACCCAGTAGCATCGCGGTATGGCCATCATGTCCACAAGCGTGCATCGCTCCTTCATGTTTTGAAGCGTGACAAAAAGTGTTCTGTTCATGAATGCGCAGCGCATCCATATCCGCACGTAGACCAATCGAGCGATCGCTTGTGCCATTTTTCAGAATTCCAAGCACACCTGTTCCGCCAATACCACGGTGAACTTCAATGCCGAACTCTTCGAGCTTGTTCGCTACAAATTCAGATGTTATGAACTCTTCAGTACCGAACTCTGGGTACTGATGTAAATGGCGGCGCCATTCTGTAACGTTGGCAATGTTAGTCATGGAAACTCCAATAAATACTTAAAATTAATTTGTTAAAACTGTTTTAGATGTCATCTCGCGGGACTTGTTGGATGCAGCAAACAGCATCATTGCCACAATAATCAAGCCAACAGCCAGCGCCCTAAAAGGTGTGATGGGTTCTCCAAACACCAAAACAGCGATGAAAAATGCAGACATAGGGATCAGATTTAAAGCCATACTGCTGCCTTCAACACCAACACGCTCTATGCCGTATATGTATGCGATGTAGCCCAGCCCTGATACAAAGCCACCTAGCACGATAATGCAGAGTAACGACCAAGAAGGGCGAATTACCAGTAACAGGCTTGGTACATCAATGCCTGAAACCAGTAAATAAATGAAAAATCCAACCGCCGCAAAACCAAATTGATAATGCATGGTGCAAGTTGCACCGTATTTTTCTGCAAGCTGAGCGCGCAAATGAGTCACCGACGCAAAGCTCAGCACACTCAATAGACAAATCAGGTGCCCGATGTTTACTCCTCTATCTTGAGACGTAAACGGAGGAGCTAGCACTAACATGCTGACGCCAACCAAAGCGATTCCGCTAGAGACGATTTGCATACGAGTAAATCGAGCGCCGTAAAAAAGCTGACCTATCGCCAAGATAGCAATGGGAACAAGTCCCTGAATAACGCCATTTTCTGACAGTGAAATATAGTCCAACGAGAGAAACGAAAGAAAGCTAAACAAACCTTGGCCAACGACACCACATACCAACAACTTGAATAGATCGCTCCGATTATCCCAACTAAACGCCAACTTCGGTTTGCTTTGAGTTTTCTTGTGGATCATTGCTGAGAAAATCAGGACTAAAGATAAAACAAAGAATGCCATCATGTAGCGTAGCCACACCAACAATCGCGCATCAATGGTTTGTAATGGCAAGGTAGCTAATGCGCCCTCAGAGCCCCATAACAACCCCACGCCAATCGCTGCCATCCAACCTTTAGTCACTGATTTCATCACTTAGCTCGCTTCTGGTGTTGCTTTTTTATCGCACGCTAAATTTTCTGAAGATTGTTCTTCCTGCTTTGTCTCAAACTTCGTGAACACGTAAAGTGCGACCACAATTAATGAAACAACGATGGTTTTGCCCATTGCCATCTGTTCGCCAAGTGTTAAAACCGCCACTAAGTAGCCAACCAAAGGCATGAGATTTAATGCCATCGTTGCCTTTTCGACACCGATACGCTTGAAAGAATACAATTGAATCAAGTAGCTACCGCCAGAGATACCCGTACCTAAGAAAATAAGCAAAGCAATTAACAGCGGGCTAGAGAAGATAATGTAAATCTGAGATAGGTCTAAGCCCATGGTCAATACAACGATGATGCCCATTACTGCAACTGAGATGTATTGGTAAAGCATAGAAACAACTGAACCGTATTTGTCCGCTAAACTAGCTCGTAAGTGAGCTGTCCACGCTAACGCCAGCATTGAACACGTCACGTAAACGTAACCTAGTAGTGGCGTACCACCTTCAATGGAGTTTGTCGGACCAACACTCATTGCGTAAATACAAACCGCCGAAGCAATAAAAGCACCCCACTGAATCTTGTTCATGCGGAAGTTCATAAACATCATGCCAAAGAAAACCGTCGCGAACGGCTGCATGCCTTGAATAACACCGTTTTCAGTCGCACCAATGTGAGAAAGAGAAAGGAAGTTGAACAGTGAAAACACCCCTTGTCCAACGATGCCACAAAGCGCAATGCGACCAATATCTTTGGTATCGATCTTTAACGAAGAACCCAAGTCAGCGCTCAAGCTTTTACTACGTGATGTAAAAAAGAAAATGATGGAAAGGCCAATTACCGCAGTAACGTAGCGGAAAAATACCAATGTCATCGGGTCAACAGCCATAGAGAGCGGCTTAGATACCACCCCAGTTACGCCCCAGATACAGGCAACAGCAATGGCAGCAGTCCATCCTAAAAATGTGTCTCTGTTTGTTGTGTTCATCTGTCTATCTTCCATAATTTTTAGGTAACGGCGGTGCGCACACCGCCTTATTACTCATAATTTTATTTAGTGGTTTTTCGCTAGTTAACGTCTGTCGCCGTTTTCAGCTGAGGCGCTTTTTTCTTCGCCTTACCAAACTTCATGAACAACATCATTGAGCCAATAACGACTGCAATCGCTAGTAGTCGCATTGGCGTTACCGCTTCACCGAGAGCAAACACAGCCAGGACGAAAGAAGACAGAGGCATCAAGTTAAGTGCCATACCCGTTCCGTCTACGCCAACTCGTTCCATTGCATAGATGTAGATTAGGTAGCTGATACCTGAAATACCCACACCCAGAATTGCAATACAAGCAATACGAAGTGGAGAACTGAAAATACCGAGAGCTGAAGAGAAATCGGCGCCGACAACCAGTAGGTAAAGACCGAAGCCAATTGCCGCAAAAACAAACTGGTGATACATCGTCGCCACTGAACCATATTTCTCAGCAAGCTTGGCACGAGCGTAAGCCATCGTGGAGAAGCTCGCGGCACTACCCAGACAGATCAAGTGACCAATGTTAAACCCGCTGCCTTCAACAGAAGGGTCCATAACCAAAATAGCGACACCAACGAAGGCGCCAACAGCTGCCAAGATTTGTAGTGGTGTAAAACGCTCGCCGTGGCGAAGGAAACCGACACACAAAATGATGATTGGGATAAGGCCTTGGATCACGCCGTTTTCTGAAGCGGTAATGTAATCAAGAGATAGGAACGATAGAAAACTGAAAGCACCTTGACCAATAATGCCGCAACATGCCGCCCAGAAGATGTCGTGTCGGTTTGCCCAATTAAGTTTAAAATCGACTTTTTTCTGTGGTTTACCCATCGCATTGCTGACTTGGATAATCACAAACAGAGTAATGAAAGCGACGGTATAGCGAACCCATACCAAGACTTGTGCGTCCATTACTTCTAAAATAGGTGTCCCTACGATCCACGGAATACCCCAAAGCATGCCAATGAAAATGGCAGCTAACCAACCTTTAGTTGTATTACTCATCTTAAAATTCCTTTATTCATTGGTTGCTATTGATTTAGCAATTGTCCGTAACCTGGACATTGAGCTTTGTTGCCGACTAAGTGCATGCAGTGCCAGAACATCGCAGAGTTGCTGCACACGACTGGGATACCAAATCGATCTTCAATCTCTTGAATGTGGTCAAGAACACGAAGGTTGGTGCAAGACATAAACACCACATCGGCACCAGAGCCCGGCAACATTTTGCTCAACGCTTCCATCATCGATTCCTTTGAAACCGTCGTGATGTCAGTGTCTTTCTCAATGCCAAGTGAACCTAAAACAGGGACTTCAAAGCCAGCGGCAGTCAGTTGTTGATAAAGAGGGAAATTCACTTCTGTTGGGTAGGGGGAAAACACGGCAACTTTCTTTGCACCCAAGTGCTTAAATGCGGCTTGAGCAGCTGTCCATGGGTTGGTTGCGGGAATATCACCGCGATTTTGTGTAAGAAGGTTAGCGACTTTTTCTTCACCGATAATGATAGAAGCTGAAGTGCAACCAAACGCCATGACATCCATGGGTAAACCCGTCGCTATTAGATCGGATGCTTCGCTGATACCAACCGCAATTTGGTCGAGCGCTTCTGGAGTCATTTCGCTGCTGTAATAAACACGGGAGCTAAACACTCCTGCTTGTGTGCCCAGTAATTTTGCCCAGTCCATCTCTAAAGAGTGGTCAGTACTTAGTTGCACTAAACCGATATGAACTCGACCAATCCTTGGAGCCTGAACGTGCTGTAATGGGATTTCAAATTGTCGAAACTGTTCTATTGTTTGCATGAGAAACTCGTATTTTTATAGTTTTTATGTGCTGACTCCAGAATCCAGAGTCAGCTTTTGTAGGGTGTTAAATTTGTACGGTGCTAAATTTTTAGCTAAATAATGATCAGTTCTGGTTCAGCTCGTTCGCTCAACCATTCAGCGCCGTCTTCAGTAATCACGATGTTCTCTTCGTGAACCATCGACTTACCCGGTGCGTAAACCATGCCCGGTTCTAGCGTCATCACCATGCCAGGCTTAAGTACTGTGTTGTCGGTAGCGGTGTTAGACGGACGCTCTGTCAGTTCCATACCTAATCCATGACCTAGACGACCAACGTCGTTACCCAATGCACCATTAGCTTCTAGTACTCCCCACATCGCGTTGTAGATGTCAGTCGTGGTTGCGCCCGGTTTCGCTGCCTCGAAGCCTTTCGTGGTCGCTTCGTAAGTAGCGCGGTATGCCGCTTTGGTTTGCTCACTCGCATGACCAAATGCCCAGTTACGGTCGAAATCAGAGAAGTAACCATCGCGTACAGCACCCGTATCGATGATCAACACATCTCCCGGTTCAATAATGCGATCGGTAGGACCCATGATGATGCTGTCATAACCATCAGGTCCTGAGCCTGCGATGATGTAAGGACATTCATCTGCACCTTCTAACAACATATCGATACGGAACTGTTTACAGATTTCACGCTCGGTCATGCCGGCTTTTGCATACCCAGGAATTTTGCTAAAGCCCACATTGGTAATACGACAGATTTCGCGAGTTTTTTCTATTTCAGCTTGTGATTTAATCTGACGAAGCTCATGCATCGCTAATGACACATCAACAAAATCTTTCTTAACCATGGTGGTTAATTTGAGGTAGTTATTTACTGGCATACGCAAGTGAGACTCAATCCCTAATGTCGCGCCAACTCTGCCGTGACGACAAGGTAAAGAGTTCAACGTGCTTGCAACCAAGCTAATGCCGTCATCTTCTGGCCTTGGTGAAGGCCAAGTAATGATGTTCTCAACCCATGTTCCTGCCATACCGCTAGCACCAATCTCAGGAACAATAGCAATAGGTTTACCTTCTGCTGGGATAACAACGAACCATGGTCTAGTTGGGCTGTGCCAAAACTGAGTGTGAAAACCAGTAAAATAGCGAACGTTTGGTTCCGTAGTAAAAATCATCGCGTCTAGCTTCATCTCATGCATAACTTTTTGAGCGCGTGATGTTCTGTTTTCAAACTCAGCTTGTTCAAAGCCTCGGTTTAGGTAGTTAGTCATTGGGGCCTCTAATTATTATTGTTGGGTCAGCAATTACGAACCGACCCTATAGTTCAATTTTGTTTACGTTACGATGAGCATCTTACTGACATTTTAGTTAAATAATGTGACCACAATCTCACAGTTAACTATAGTGACCCAAAAGCATCTAGAACCAGAATTTTTGTTGATTTTGATCAATTTTAGGTACTTATTTGTAACTTTAGGCTTGTGCAAGGAGCGAGTGTATAGTTTTATAGTTACATAAAGTTAATTGGCAACTTGAAATCCATCGAGTAACCAAAGATAATGAAAGGCAATTAAAGTTAACAACAGTGGTCTAAAATGAACGCATCAGCATATAAATCGTTTAACGTAGAATTCACCGACAATGACAGAGAGCATCTCGCACTGAACTTTCGCTTAGCCGAAACTATTGCCGACTTTATTGGTCCGCATTGTGAGGTAGTGATTCACTCATTCGAGAGCTTTGAAAAATCAGTGGTGAAGATCGTGAACGGTCATCACACAGGTCGAGAAGTAGGGTCACCTATCACCGATCTAGGGCTGAAAATGCTGAGTGTGTTTGAGAGCACTGGTGAGGTCACGCCAAAGAGTTACTTCACCACCAGCAAAGATGGGTCACTGCTTAAATCTACGACCTGTGTGCTAGCTGGAGAAAATGGCAAACCGATTGGACTATTCTGTATCAACATGAATTTGTCTCACCCGTTTCCTGAGATCATAAAAACTTTAATGCCGGACATTGCTCATGCCCCTGTGGGTGTGCATGAGAACTTTGGAGCTTCAACAACAGAAGTGATTGAGCAAGCACTTGAGCACGCTATTTTTGAAGTCGACAACGATGAGTCAGTCAACTTGAAAGGTCGAAACAAAGCCATTACCAAGCTATTGCTTGAGAATGGTATTTTCGAATTGAAAGAGGCGACAGCATTCGTATCTGAACGTCTTGGTATAACTCGCCACGCTATCTATAAATATATCCGCGAGTTTAGAGCTTAAAAATCCTATAAAGAGAAATGAAATGAAAACAAAAATCCATACAGATCTAGCACCTGCAGCAATCGGCCCATACTCTCAAGGCATGGCATTCAAAGACCTTATTTTCACTTCTGGTCAGCTGCCTCTTGATGCAAAAACAATGGCGTTTGTTGAAGGTGGCATTAAAGAGCAAGCTCGTATGTCACTAGAAAATTTGAAAGCTGTACTAGAGCAAAGCGGTGGTTCACTGGACACTGTTATTAAGACCACATGTTTCCTATCTGATATGGAAAACTTCGTCGCATTTAACGAGGTATACACAGAAGTATTCGGGACTGAGAATGCACCAGCACGCTCTTGTGTTGAAGCGGCTCGTCTACCAAAAGACGCATTAGTTGAAGTGGAAGCGATCGCTTACATCAAGTAATCGCGTAGCATTTTTCGCAATACTACCTGTCGCTATGAACGACTAAACAAGGTCATTGACCATCGCTTAATGACCTTTAATTCATCTGTCTGTATCTAAGTGTGTCCTATGTTAAAACTATCAAAAAATTCATTCTATACTGGTCAAGTCTGCGAACTATTCACCGCTTCTCAAGCCCAACAAGCGCGTGAGTTTCACCGCCAGATCGAAGGTTACCAACCTACACCACTTGTCTCTCTTCCTAACTTGGCAAAACAATTGGGCGTCAAAGCCATCTTGGTGAAAGACGAATCAAAACGCTTTGGTTTAAATGCCTTTAAAGTGCTGGGTGGCTCTTACGCACTTGGTCGTCAATTAGCTAAACACCTAGGTATTGATATCTCTGAGATCAACCTTAAAACGGTGGCTTCAAAATTAGATAAACCATTGGTATTTACTACAGCGACTGCGGGTAACCACGGTACGGGCGTAGCGTGGGCAGCTCGTGAAATGGGACAAAAAGCCGTAGTTTATATGCCAAAAGGCTCATCTCAAGCGAGTGTAAACCGTATCCAAGGCCTAGGTGCCGAGTGTATCGTGACAGAAGTTAACTATGACGACACGGTACGTATGGCGAACCAAACTGCGCAAGACAATGGTTGGATGCTTGTTCAAGACACCGCTTGGGACGGCTATGAAGAAATCCCAACATGGATTTCACAAGGCTACATGACAATGGCAGATGAAGCCGTTGAACAAGTTCAGGCATCAGAGTTTGGGTCACCCACTCACGTCTTTTTACAAGCAGGTGTTGGCGCAATGGCTGGCGGTGTATTGGGCTACTTAGTTGATAAGCTAGGTGCGGGCACTTTCGAAACCATTATTGCTGAGCCAGCTGCAGCAGACTGTATCTTTCGCTCAGGTGTGAAAGGCGAAATGGTCAATGTATCGGGTGAATTGAATTCGATTATGGCAGGTCTTGCTTGCGGTGAGCCAAATCCCGTGACTTGGCCAGTACTCCGCGATTGCAGCAACCATTTTGTATCGGTTGAAGACAGTGTTTCAGCGAATGGTATGAGAGTTTTAGGAAACCCATTACACGGCGATAGCCAAATTGTCAGTGGTGAGTCAGGTGCAATTACGTTAGGTCTGTTGTACCAACTTTGTCGTGAAGGTGCAGACCAAGCAGTACGTGATCAGCTAGGTTTAAACCGAGATGCAACCATCATGGTCTTTAGTACAGAAGGCGACACGAACCAAGCACGCTACCGCGATATAGTTTGGAACGGTTTGCATCAATCGAACTAATTGATATCTAAAAGACACCAAAATAACAAAGCCACAGCAAACTGAAGTGACCCCGTAAAGTTGGACATTTCTGTTAAGCGGCTTTCAAGGCCTGAGT
>NZ_JBFSUL010000040.1:0-46206 GCF_041467395.1 Vibrio sp. 10N.247.310.98
GACTACTTCTTCTTGAAGATAAAAGCGGCTTTCCCCGGAAAGCCGCGATGAACCTATTTTTTTCGGTGTAGGTAAAGAGAATTACTTGGCAGTCTTCAGCTTTATCTCGGCTGCCACCTTTTGTGGTACAAACTGGCTAATATCCCCTCCGTGTATAGCGACTTCACGAACAATGGTTGAAGAGAGGAAAGCATACTCTTCTGAAGGGGTCAGAAATACGCTTTCAAGGCCAGGTAGGAGCTTACGATACATGCTAGTGAGACCAAACTCGTACTCAAAGTCCATGGTTGTTCTTAGACCACGTACTAATACGTTTGCTTGCTGCTGTTTAGCAAAGTCGACTAGTAACCCTGAGAATCCCTCTACAGATACGTTAGGTAAGTGAGACACCGCATCACGTAACAACTCTACACGTTCATCTAACTCAAACATGGTTTTTTTACTTGGGCTCGCTGCTACTCCAACAGTGATATGGTCAAACATGCTAGCGGCACGAACAATGATATCAAGGTGGCCATTGGTCACCGGATCAAAAGTTCCTGGATAAATAACGTGTGTGCTCATTTTAGCTGTCCTTGCTTAATGTAGTGTTCGAATTCGGTGCTTTACTAGAGTTTAAGGCCTTATCGAGTTGCTGCTTTACCATATCGAGTGTGATGTCTTTCATCAGGTCATCGCCTTTAGCACGGGTTCCCCATGGAAGGTCTGCGACTGGTTTACCTTGTTGTGCTTCTACGTGCTGTTGATAAACACTCACTACGATATCGAGATCGTTGTAAGGTCCTGTTCTACGAGGGTCGCTGTGTGCGTACAAGCCGATTACAGGCGTTGACTGCGTAGTTGCCAAGTGGGCTGGGCCAGTATCAGGTGCCAATACCACCGTTGCATGTTTCAGTACGGCAGTCAGTTGCTTCAAGTTCGTTTTGCCAATCAAGTTGGTTACTGGCGACTGGCATAATTTTTCGATGTCGCTACCAAGGTTAACTTCTCTTGGTGCCGGAGAACCACATAACACCACTTGCATGCCTTGTTCGGCAGCATAATCAGCAATAGCTGCATATCGCTCAGTTAACCAATTGCGTGAATCTTTGCTTGCAGCTGGGGAGATAACCAAGGTCGGCTTGTCTGCCATGGTGCTAATTGCGAGTTGTTCATCTTCAGGTGTTAAAGGGATATCCCATTGAGGCTTATCGAAGGGGGCACCAATGTAGCGAGCAAATTCGGCAAAGTTATCCAACACATGAAACTTATCTGAAATAGGTAGATGGTGGTTGGTAAAGAGTGACTGCATTTCACGAGTACGGTTTTTGCCAAATCCCACTTTGCACTTCGCCTTTATTCCCCAAGATAGCACGCTGGCTCTGAGTGCGGCTTGCATATGCAGAAGTGCATCAAATTTACGATCAGATAGCTGACGCCATAATTCACGCATTCCTTTGAAGCCTTGTTTCTTATCGAAAACAATCACCTCAATACCGGGTAGATCGCCGATCAGCATGGCTTCTATTTTCCCGGTTATCCACGTGATTTTCGTTTCAGGCCACTGCTTCTGGATGGCTTGAACCACAGAAATAGCATGACAAACATCACCTATTGCGGATAGACGAAGTATGCAAAGAGATTGAGGTGCAGTTGAGAACAGTGACATAAAGAGTCCGAAAAAGTGAATAACATCAGAATTATGCAGATACTCGCATTAGTTGTAAAATAGCAATGATGAAAAGCGACCCAAAGGCCTCATAGATGGAAACGATTAGCACCAAGAACCAAACAATTTGGTACGACCCTGAACTTTTGGCTCAGGTACCAGAGGGCGATATCGCTCAGATTTTTGAGGCTGAATATTGGCAGCAACAAGACGCCATTTCAGGCAGTGCTCAAGGACGCGGTACCACATGGTTCATTCAGCTTGATGGAATACAGGCCGCATTGCGCCATTATCGCCGTGGCGGATTGTTTGGGAAGCTAGTCGAAGACCAATATCGTTTCTCTGATTGGGAGAGTACTCGCTGCGCTATGGAGCTTAATGTCCTAAAGATATTGGCAAACGCAGGTGTGAATGTACCGAAGCCCATTGCTGCTAGAGCCATTAAAAGCGGACTACTTTATCGAGCGGACTTAATGTCTGAACGAATTCCCAATGCCAAAGATCTGGTTGATGTCTTGGTCAATGGCCCGATAGATGCGGATGTTTATCGTCGAATTGGCCAAGAGGTACGCAAGATGCACGATGCTGGGGTTAATCATACCGATCTCAACATTCATAATATCCTGCTTGATGACTCGCAAAGGGTGTGGATTATTGACTTTGATAAGTGTGGTCAGCAAGCGGGTGATGACTGGAAAGAAGGCAACTTGAATCGCTTAAAGCGCTCGTTCTTAAAAGAAGTGAACAAGCGCCAGATTCAATGGCAAGAGTCGGATTGGGAGCCTCTTTTAACAGGCTACCAAGGCTAACGAAATCGAATGGTTTTAGGGCGTGTTGACCTTTTGCGGTTAAATTTTGTTCGGATAGGGGCGCCTAGTCAAAAGCGTTTTAATCGCGGCGAGGGGGAAGTAGCCTAGTCATTCTAAGCAAATCTCCCTCAACAAAGAGTAAAGCGCTTTTTGCGGGGGCGCCCAGCTCGAACCCTTCGGGCAGCGTTTGCTGGTCATTTCTACTACGTTATCGGCTTATCATGTAGGCTAGCTACACATCAAAGCCTCTGCCTTGTATAAATACCCAGCAACTCGCTGTAAAAATCAGCTCAAAAGAACAACATGCCCTAGTCAATAATGTATTGTAAGGTGTTATCCAACGCCCCTCGATTCTGCTCAACCACTTGATAAGCCGCTAAGCCTTTATCTTTACGTAAGTTAGGTTGTGTGAACAGCTCTTTGAGTTGACCTGCAATTTCATTGCTGTTTTGGCAAATAGTGACAGCTTGAGCTTCAAGCAGTTTGTCGGTGATCTCGCTAAAATTAAAGTAGCTAGGGCCATTCAGTAAGGGTAGCTGTAAAGCTGCTGGTTCTAGCAGATTATGCCCTCCCACTTTATCTCCAATAAGACTTCCGCCCATAAAACAGGCATCAGCGCCGCCGAGTAGTACCAACATTTCGCCCATGGTATCAGCTATATAGACTTCAACATCAGATGTTAATGCTTGCTGACTCGTTCGAGTGACGGTGTTGAAGCCGTGCTGCTTAGCGAGCTCTGTCACTTGGTTGAATCGCTCGGGGTGTCGAGGCACGATGATCAGTAGCGCATTCGGATTGTCTTTTAGAAGTTGCTTATGAGCATCTAAAACAATGTCGTCTTCACCTTGGTGAGTACTAGCCGCAATCCAGACATGGCGATCCAAACTTATCTGCTTCCTCAATGCTTTGCCTTTATTAACTTGGTCAGTAGAGACTTCAATATCAAACTTGATTGAGCCCGTCACATGCACAGATGCTTTATCTAGGCCTAGTCTAACAAAACGCTCCGCATCACTAGGGTACTGGCAGAGTACCTGAGATAGTTTTTTAGCTAGAAGGTTAAATACAGGCTGGAATTTGGCGTAGCGCTGGCATGAACGTTCAGATAGACGAGCGTTGAGTACTGAAATAGGAATCCCAGCTTTCGCGACGAAATGTAACGTGTTTGGCCAAAGCTCTGTTTCCATAATCAACATTTGCTTTGGTTTTACTGATTTAAGGAAGCCTCGCACACACCAAGAAAAATCAATCGGCATGTAGCGATGCTCGACCAAACCACCAAGTTTGTCTATTTGCTCTGCTCCTGTGCTGGTTGTCGTGGTAACAATGATGGCTTGATTTGGGTTTCGCTGCTTCAATTGCTTGATAATAGGTATCGCAGCAATAGATTCACCTACCGACACCGCATGAATCCAGATCGGACTTTTACCTTCAATCTTCGGTGTAATACCGAAATGCTCTTTCCAGCGCTTACCGAAACTTGGTTTGCCGGGTTTGCTCTTATAAAGCCCATAGAGGAGCAGTGGAGAGGCCAATGACAATATAAGAGTGTATATAAGTCGTATAAGCATAAGAACAGTGACACCAGAGGGTAAAATCAGTAATCAGAAGAGTATTTTCTTCAATCTCGAAAGTAAAGAGCGTTATAATTAAATGCTTAGTGACACTTTCAAACGGAAATGGTGAACTCTATCTCATCGCTTATTCAAACCGATCAATCCTATCGTTTTTTGCTCTATGTCGAGCAAAACTACTCATTTGCTATCCTTCGTCCATTTTATAACTACGCGAAGCAACTTGGCCATGACGTAAAGTGGTTGCTCGTTGGTGAGGATGCTTCTGAACATCTCTTATTAGAGCAAGAGCAGCGCGTGTCTTTGACAGAAGCTGTCGCCTATAACCCTTCTGCTGTTTTAGTACCCGGTGATCGCGTTCCTGCTTTTATCCCAGGTTTGAAGGTACAAGTGTTTCACGGTTTAAATGAGAGTAAACGAGGGAACTTATATCCTGAGCGTGGTCTATTTGACTTGTATTGCACAGAAGGTCATGAAAGAACCAACTCGTTGGAACCGTTAGCTAAGCAGCGTGGCTATTTTCAAGTCAAAGAGACCGGATGGTTGAAGCTAGATAGTTTATTAAATTACCAAGCTAGTGATAGTCATTTTGATAGGCATCAAATTCTATTCGCTTCCACTTTTTCGCCAAGTTTATCCTGTGCTGAATTGGTTTATGAAGAACTTAAGCGCCTAAGCAAACTGAGCCAGTGGCAGTGGCTAGTGACATTGCATCCTAAAATGAAGCAAGAGACACGAGAAAAATACCAGGCGTTGGAAGGCGATAACCTTCTGTTCTTCGACAATGATCGAGTGATTGAAATGCAGCACCGTGCTGATGTGATGGTGTGTGACAACTCATCGATATTTCAGGAATTCTTGTTGCTCAATAAGCCTGTTGTCACGGTAAATAATCGAGACCCTCAAGCAAGCTTTATTAACATTACTCAAGCCGAGCAATTAGAGTCAGCAATTCAACAAGCTATGCTGCCTGATGAAACAAGAGATAAAGCCATTGCTAATTATGGTCCGTCAATAACGCCATATTTGGACGGTCAATCCTCAGCGAGAGTTCTGAGTGCTATTACGGATGTGCTAGAAAGCGGTTGGCAGGATAAAAAACCAAAAAATTGGATTCGTAACTTTAAAATCCGTAAATCATTAAACTATTGGAAATTCTAGGGCTGAATAATGAGAAAACATACCCTGTCTGTCATTGTTATTACCAAGAATGAAGAAGACCGAATTGAAACTTGCCTAAAATCTGTGGTTGATATTGCCGATGAGCTAATTGTGTTAGACAGCGGATCAACGGACGCAACCGTTGAGATATGCCAAAAATATACAGATAACGTGACAATCACAGATTGGCCTGGCTTTGGTAAGCAAAAACAGCGAGCGCTAGATAAAGCGACATGTGATTGGATGCTATCAATTGATGCTGACGAAGCTCTCGATAAAGAGATGAGCGACGCTCTTGTTGAACTATTAAAACAAGATCAAATCAAACACACTGCTTATAAACTTCCTTGGGGAGTGACTCTTTATGGCACGACTCTAAAACATGGCCGCAGTGCTCGTGCAGTATTAAGACTGTTTAAGAGAGAAGGCTCTCGATATACGTTAGACGAGGTTCACGAGACCGTCGTTCCGGAGCAAGGCTCTACAGGGATATTGAAGGGATTTCTTCTTCATTACACCCATCGTGACTATGGCCACGGCCTAGATAAAGCAGCGCAGTACGCCTGGCTCGGCTCGCAAAAGTACCATCGTAAAGGCAAGAAATCACACGGCTTATTCCTTGCTCTACTTCGAGCGATGTGGACGTTTTTCCTTGTGTACATTATCCGTCGTGGCTTTATGGATGGTAGTGTCGGTTTCATTATGGCTATGACTTACGCTCAGGTGAATTTCAATAAATATGTCGGCTTGTGGATTCTTGAAAATCGCTCAGAAGACCGTTCAACAGACCAAGCTAAATAGGGACCGATAGATGAAGATTTTAGTTTGTGCATCTTACTTACATGCATGGAATAGTTTGCGTCCAGAAGCTGCGATTTTTATCGAACTAGCTCGTCAAGGGCATCAAGTGACGATAATGACTCAGGGAGAATCTGAGCACGTATCGAAGCTAGAAGAGCATGGTATCCGAGTAGTAGATGGCTATCCGAAACGTAAAATTTGTTTTGACACCATTAAAAAGATTCGCCACGAGCTGAAAACTCATGATTACGACATCTGCTATGCTTTTAACTCAAAGACGATACCTAATGCGGCGTTTGCGTGTATTGGTTTCAACGTTAAATTAGTCGTTTATCGAGGCACTACTGGCGGGTTATATCGACATGACCCTAGTGCTTATTTAACTCAACTTCACCCTCGTGTAGATGGCATAGTCTGTGTTTCAGAAGCGGTGCGACAAGATGTGGTGAAGCGCGTTTGGAAGAACAAAGATAACGTTGTTACCATATACAAAGGGCATGAATTGGATTGGTATAAAGTACCACCAACTGAGCGCTCTGAGTTTGGATTGAATGAAGATGATGTAGTCGCGATTACTGCAGCGCATGTAAGGCCAAGTAAGGGTATTTCTGTTTTACTTGAGGCGACCAAATACATTACAGCACCGAACTTCCACTTAATCTTAGCGGGTAGTGGCTATGAGCCTCACTTTGATGAGATGAAAGCGAGCCCTATGAGTGAGCGAATTCACTACATCGGCCATCGTACTGACATCCCTTCAATTATGTGTATGGCAGATTTTCAAGTTCAGCCATCGATCAGCGGAGAAGGGCTACCGCGTACCATTGTTGAAGCAATGGCAAATGGCACAACTTCTGTTGTTACTACCACAGGTGGAGCTCCTGAACTCGTTGTAGATGGCGAAACGGGTTATATCGTCCCTACGGGTGACGCAAAAGCTTTGGGTGAGGCAATGGACAAACTCGCGCGCGATAAAGATAAGTGCACAGCTATGAGTGAAGCAGCCAAAGAGCGCTTAGATGAAAGCTTTAGTTCACGAGTAACAGTGAAGAAGCACCTGGAGTTTTTTGAGAAGTTGCTAGCCAGCTAAAGTAGCTAGATATCAATTTGGAATTCAAGTACCTAAGTTTAAAACTTAGAGAAATAGAAATATATTAGAGTAGTTGAGTATGCTAAATAACAAGACAGTATTAATTACAGGTGGCACAGGGTCGTTTGGTAAGCAATTTATCAAAACAATTCTGGAACGATACCAAGACGTAAAGAAGATCATTATCTTTTCTCGTGATGAATTGAAGCAGTTTGAAATCAAGCAGCAATATCCTCACAAGGATTTTCCACAATTACGCTTCTTTATTGGCGATGTTCGTGATCGTAACCGTATGATTCAAGCGTGTGAAGATGTTGATGTTATTATCCACGCCGCTGCGATCAAACAAGTTGACACTGCTGAGTACAACCCAACTGAATGTATTCGCACCAATATTGATGGCGCAGAGAATGTGATTAGTGCGGCTCTTGCGTGTGGTGTGAAAGATGTCGTTGCCCTCTCGACCGATAAGGCATGTGCACCAATTAACTTATATGGTGCGACAAAGCTTGCTTCAGATAAGCTATTTGCTGCTGCAAATAATATTAAAGGTTCAAAAGACATTCGTTTTAGTGTCGTACGTTACGGCAATGTGATGGGCTCTCGTGGTTCGGTTATCCCATTCTTTATGCAGAAAAAAGAAGAAGGTTTACTGCCAATTACGCATGAAGAAATGACACGTTTTAACATTTCTCTACAAGATGGCGTGAACATGGTTATGTACGCTCTAGAGCACCATTTAGGTGGGGAAATCTTTATCCCTAAGATCCCATCTTATAAGATTCTAGATATCGCTGAAGCTGTTGCTCCAGGCGTGCCTACTAAAATTGTAGGTATTCGCCCTGGTGAAAAGCTACATGAAGAAATGATCACAGATACTGATTCACTAAATACCATTGATTTAGGTCGTTACTACGCGATTTTACCTTCAGTATCATTCACTTATACAGAATCTGAATACATGGAACACCATAAAGCAGAGAAAGTACCTTTTGGTTTCAAATATAACTCAGGCACGAATGCTGAGTGGGAAACCATTGAAGGTCTGCGAGACCTAATTAAAGAACATGTTGATCCTAAATTTACAGTGTGAGTAAAACAGTGATTCCATACGGCAAGCAAGATATCACTCAGCAAGACATCGATAGTGTAGTTGATGTCCTTAAGTCTGATTTTTTAACGCAAGGTCCGCAAGTACCTGCGTTTGAAAAAGCGCTAACAGAACATACTGGATCTCAGTATGCGTTAGCTGTAAATAGTGCAACATCCGCTCTGCATATTGCTTGCCTAGCTTTAGGCTTAGGCGAGGGTGACTGGTTGTGGACAACGCCAGTCACTTTTGTAGCATCTGCAAACTGTGGTCTTTACTGTGGTGCTAAAGTTGATTTCGTTGATATTGATTCTGCGACTTACAATATGTGCCCTGAAAAGTTAGAGCAAAAGCTAATTACCGCTAAAGCTAACGGAACCTTACCTAAGGTAGTCGTTCCTGTTCACTTATGCGGTCAACCTTGCGATATGGAATCCATTGCTAAATTAGCTAAAGAGTACGGCTTTAAAGTCATTGAAGATGCTTCTCATGCTATTGGTGGTAAATATCATGCTCAACCAATTGGTAACTGTGAACATTCTGATATTACAGTTTTCAGTTTTCACCCTGTGAAAATTGTGACAACGGCGGAAGGTGGCGCGGCGTTAACCAATCAGAAAGAACTGGCGGATAAAATGGCTCTATTACGTAGTCATGGCATCACTCGTGACTCTGAAATGATGACGGAAGCTTCTCATGGTGGTTGGTACTACCAACAGGTTGATTTAGGTTTCAACTACCGCATGACAGAACTTCAAGCGGCGTTGGGTGTCACGCAAATGCAACGTCTTGATGAATTTGTTGCGGCGCGCCATGTGTTGTCTAAGCGTTATAATCAAATGTTATCTGAATTACCCTTGGTACTTCCTTATCAACTTGAAAACACGTACTCAGGTTTGCATTTATTCGTAATTCGTTTGAAGTTGGATGAGATATCATTAACTCATAAACAAGTGTTTGACGCCCTGCGTGAAAATGGTATCGGTGTTAATTTGCATTACATTCCTGTGCATACTCAGCCATATTACCAAGCTATGGGCTTTACTGAAGGGGAATTCCCTGAGTCAGAACGTTACTATCAAGAAGCCATCTCACTGCCAATGTTCCACGGTATGACGGAAGAACAGCAAAATACCGTTGTTCGTGTAGTAACTGACATTTTGACAGGTAAATAATGAACGTTGCTATTATTCCTGCACGTGGTGGCAGCAAGCGTATTCCTCGTAAAAATATAAAGCACTTTCATGGCAAACCTATGATCGCTTACTCAATCGAGGCTGCACTTGCTTCGGATTGTTTTGATAAGGTTATTGTCTCTACTGATGATGCTGAGATAGCCGAGGTAGCGATAAAGTATGGTGCTGAAGTACCATTTTTACGGCCTTCAAATATCTCCGATGACTATGCTACCACTATGGATGTGATACACCATGCAATAACTTGGTGCGCTAATAATGGCTGGGATATTGGTGATGTTTGTTGTTTGTACGCCACTGCTCCGTTTGTTTTACCTGAAGATCTTCAGAAAGGCTACGAGCTACTTAGAGGAAATAGTGTGCAATTTACATTTAGTGCCACATCGTTTCCTTTTCCGATTCAGCGTGCGATTCAGCTTGATGAGCAAGGCTCTGTTTCGATGTTTTCGCCTGAAAACGAACAGGTAAGATCACAAGACTTGGAAGAAGCGTATCACGATGCTGGCCAGTTTTATTGGGGTCGTAAAGATGCTTTCCTGAATAAACTATCGGTGTTTTCCAGCCACTCTAAGGCCGTGATCTTGCCGAGAAAACGCGTTCAAGATATTGATACCCAAGAAGACTGGGAACTGGCTGAATCTCTTTTTTCAGCATTGAGGTTAGGATAAATAATGAAGGTTACCTTCCGAGTGGATGCGTCACTATTTATCGGTAGTGGCCACGTCATGCGCTGTTTGGTGCTTGCTGATATATTAAAAAACAAAGGTTTTTCTGTATGCTTTGCTTGTCTGCCTCAGCCAGGGGACATGATTACATATATCCGTGATAGAGGCTTTGACGTATTAGAGCTGACTCCCTCTTGTCTACAAATGACTCCCTCCCATAGTGCTGATTATAAAGCTTGGCTTCAACGTAGCGTTGAAGAAGATGCAAATGACTTTCTATCTAAAGTTGATTCTTCCGAGTGGGTGATTGTGGATCACTATGCGCTGGACCATGAATGGGAAAGTATCATTATAGGTAAGCTGTCATGCGCTATTTTATCGATTGATGACCTTAACCGTGAACACTGTAGTGATATTATTCTCGACCAAAACCTATGGCCGAACATTTCAAAAAGATATTCGGATTGTTCTGCTACCAAGCTCCTTGGTCCTGAATATGCTCTTTTAAGAGAGAGCTTTTCAACATTGCGGGATTCGCCTCGAGATTCAATATCCAATCAACTCTTAGTCTTTTTTGGTGGAACAGATCCTACAAATGAGTGCGAGAAATTTATTCTTGCAGCAAATGAGTTTAAGAGGCTCCCGTTTAATACTATTTTGATCACGGGGAGAATCAACCCTCGTTTTGATGCTTTGATAAAGCTTAATCAAAAGAGCAATGTTTCTATATACAAAAATTTAGAGAGTTTTGATTTATCTTTAAGTAATAGTAAATATGCAATTGGCGCTTCAGGAGTAAGTAACTGGGAGCGTTTTTGTCTCAGGGTTCCAGCCTCGATAGTTTCTGTAGCGGAGAATCAAGTAATACTTTCAAATTACTTGTCAGATTTAGGGTTTGTTGAATACTTAGGTGAAGGTATAACGACGAGTACCGATACTTATGCACTTGAGCTAGCGCGTTTATGTGAAAGGTGGGATGACATCAAACCTTTTAGTGATTTTGAAGTTGATGGCTTCGGTGCGAATAAGGTCGTTCAAACAATGGAGAGCTTTTGTCGTGAAACAAAGAGTGATTAAATTTAGGCAACTTGAAGAAAGTGATTTAGAAGAAATTCTCGCTTGGAGAAACTCTCCAGATGTTAGAAAAAATATGTACACCTCTCATGAAATCACTATGGACGAGCACAAGTCATGGTTTTCTAGCATGTGTAAGGATAGTTCAAAAGAATATTTTCTAGCAGAGTTAAATGGAGAGCCAGCAGGTGTTGTTGGATTTACTGATATAAATAGAATTCCTGGAATTGCTTCGTGGGCATTCTATGCCTCGCCTAATGCGGTAAGGGGTACAGGATCTTTGATGGAATATCGAGCGCTAGAGCATGCATTTACTGAATTAGATTTGCACAAATTACGCTGTGAGGTTTTAGGTTTTAATCAACCGGTGGTGAAGTTACATTCCAAATTTGGCTTTAAAGTTGAAGGTACTCATCGAGATGCTTTCTTCAATGGGACTGAATATCACGATGTAGTACATTTGGGTATCTTTTCACATGAGTGGAAAGGTATTAGAAACCTTATGAAAGATAAATTGAGAGTATACGAAGAGAATGAATAAAAACATATACATCGATAATCGAGAAATTGGTCCTAATTGTCCTCCATATATTATTGCTGAACTTTCTGCTAACCATAATGGTGATATAAACCGTGCCTTTCAGATTATGGAAGAAGCAAAAAAAGCAGGTGCTGATGCGATTAAACTTCAAACCTATACCCATGAAACAATCACTATGGATAGTGACTCGGAAGAGTTTCAAATTCATGGCGGCTTATGGGATGGCCAAACTCTGTATGAGTTGTATAAAGAAGCGCATATGCCTTGGGAATGGCATAAACCTTTGTTTGAAAAAGCAAAAGAGTTAGGTATTACAATCTTTAGCTCACCTTTTGACTTTACAGCTGTAGACCTATTAGAAGAACTTGATGCACCTGCTTACAAAATTGCGTCTTTCGAAGTGGTTGATTTACCCTTGATTAAGCGTGTTGCTCAAACGGGTAAGCCGATGATCATTTCGACGGGGATGGCTAATGAGGAAGAAATTGCAGACGCAGTAAAAACAGCAAGAGACAATGGGTGTACTGAATTAGTTGTACTGCACTGTGTAAGTGGGTATCCAGCACCAGCTGAACAATACAATTTAAAAACTATTGCCGATATAGCACAACGATTCGAAGTATTGTCAGGCCTTTCTGATCACACTATCGACAATGCTACCGCAGTTGCTTCGGTTACTCTAGGTGCATGTTTGATTGAAAAACATGTCACAATGGATCGTAACGGGGGCGGTGCCGATGATAGTTTTTCTCTTGAGCCTCATGAGTTAGCGGCATTATGTAAAGATGCGAAAACAGCTTGGCAAGCTATGGGGAAAGTCAATTACGAGCGAACAGATGCGGAAAAGGGAAATGTTAAGTTTCGTCGCTCTTTATATGTGGTAAAAGACATAGCGGAAGGTGAATTGCTGACCCCCGAAAACATTCGGAGTATTAGGCCTGGTTTTGGCTTGCCACCAAAATACTATGAAGAGGTTCTAGGGAAAAAAGCTCTAACTAAGATAAATTCAGGAACTCCTTTATCCTTGAATTTATTTATATAGTCAGTTATTTGACATTAGATAGCTGTAGAGATATTAAATCTTGGAGGCTATCTTGTTTTTTTTCTAATTCAATTAATATATTTTCTAAGTCATGAACTTTGCTATCTGGGATTAATTTATATATTTCACAATATTCCTCGATCCCCATTCCGGCTGAAGAGTTAATTGATATTATGTTAACCTTATCTTTGCTAGACAGTAGATAAATCTCCAAAGGTAGCTTATTAGATAAAAATCTCACTCCTTTTTCTTTGAAAGATAAATAATCTGAATTACTTTCCTTTGGGTGCAACTTCAAAATTGGGGTGAAACCTTTACGTTTACTCTCTAATATTAATTCACTATAGATGTCATAAAAGAAATTATTGTCTTTAAGCTTACCTTTTAATTTGTTAAATATGGGTTGTGTGGCGATGATTAATGTATTATTGTCGAAATTACTAGTATTATCAAACTTAAAGCATTGTTGGATCTTTGATATTTTTGCTTTATCTTTTGATAAAACAAGTCTTCTTCCTTTGTGTTGTACTGATTTTGGTAACTTTTCTGGGTGTATTACATAAATGTGGTCACATTGCTTTCTTTCACCAAATACGTAATGCTTAGGCGGTTGATTTGATAGCAAACGAAGTAATTGCTTGGGCTTGTCATCAATCTGGTGCTTAACGTAATTACCCATTCCATCTTCTATCATTGAGTAAGACTTAACTAGAAGGCGAAATAACCTAGACATCTTATTGTTATCATTGAATAAAAATAATTTACTTATCCCACCCTTTAGGTCTACGTTGTTATTGCTTTCATATATTGATGCTACCAAGATTTTTTTAAATTTATCAGGTATTGGCCAACCTCGAAGAGAACAAAATAAAATATACTTCCCAATGTATCCTATTTTTTTTATATCACTAACTAACGATTCCCTATTCATCAGCACCAATTCTATTTTGGGAGGGAGTTGTGTTGTGTCTATGTCTTTAGGGTTTATGTTTTGGTAATCATAGAAATAAATTATGGTCGACGGATTCATCTCATCTTGTGCTTTATACAAACTAAGTAGTAAGTGCCTTACCGTAGAGCAGATATAAATATCTTTATGTGTTGAGTTCATGATTTATTTCTACTCAGTTTGAATTTTATATTATGTAGGTGGCGTTGAATGGTTTCGTTTAAATTGAACCATTCACGCTTACATTTCTTGAATAAACTTCTGGTGCTGGTGCGCTTTTCATATCCGATATCAGAATCAAACTTTGGGTCATTCGTTAAGCAGGGTACCGCAGTGCCGTAGCACTCGACTTCGTTTTGCCAGAATCGGTCCATATAAATATCTACAGCCATATACCACTCTTTTGAGTGTTCAAGGAATTTTCTAGCTCCTGAAGGCCTTAAGAAATAGGCCGTGGCACTCATATGCCCTTTAGTGAACTTGTGAATACTAGTAGATTTCGCTTCGAGCACTTCGTAAGAATCATATTTACGGCGCTTGTTTTTGAATAATCTTATGCACTCTACAGTTTCGGGGATGTCACTAATATCTTGTATGAAGTTAAGGAATGCCTCTTTAAATATAAGAGCATCATCTTCAATTATGACTATTGGTTGATTGAGTTCAACACACTTCTGCCACAATAAGTAATGGCTTGCATAACACCCTAACTGACCAGCGCTTAGTGTTTTTGCTCGGTATGTTTGGCTTAAATCATTATTGTAAAGGTTTAGTAGTGGGTGAGGAGGTGATGTTCTGCCATCCACGGCAGAAAATAGCTCAAAAGGAAGAGATAGTTCGCCCAATTGACGGCTAATATTTTCTTTTCTTTCTGCGGAAGATTCTAGATTTATGACGAAAATTTCTATCATGATGTTTGCTCAGTACAATGTGGATATAATATTAGTAAAAATACTATTAATGTTTGAGGGTGATTGAATGGAACGTCAGTGAGTGAAGCTATAAAATAAAGAGAAATTACACCATAAATTAATGGCTTATCGCAGGGTTGGTGTTTTTTTTGTTCAAATGCAGGGTAAATTAAAATTAAAATCAATAGTACTAAGCCAATTAAACCTGACTTGACTTGTTTATCTAAAAATTGATTGTGGTAATGGGTTGGGTTGAATTCATATAATGATTTTGATATTTCTCCATTCATTCTCAATTTTCTTAATTTATCTCTGTGGCTATCCCCGCTACCAATAAACATACTATCAATAATTAATTTAGGTACGGCTTCCCACATTTGAAGTCTCAACCCTATAGATGTGTATTTTTGACCTGATTCAATTCTTTTTATTTCAAGCCTTGTCTGATCTATTTTAACTTTAATTTCTTTTTGAAATATAAAATACCCACAAGAAGAAGCTAGAGCAATAACTGATAGGAATATAACTATTCCTTTTTTAGTTGTTGGGTTTCTTTTTATGTATGTGATAGAAACAACAAACAATGAAATAAGTAAAGCTAACCATACTCCTCTTGATTGTCCTATCATTATTGTAAAAGAAGCTAGGATTAGGCATATTGAGAGCAAATACTTATTAATCTTGAACGATGTTGTTAACAGCATTGAATAACACATTACTGCAATTGCGGCACAGATTGTTGAGTATGGGATTGGATTCATGTATCCAACCCATCTTACTTCACCTAAATATAGATTATGGTAAGCACTACTTATGGATAGAAGAATACAGCTTGACAGCAGGGTGAAGATTACTATGCGGCGGCTTAATCTTTTTAAAGGGAATGTGGCTAAATATATCGAAATAGCAATTAGAGCTCTCATTTCTCTTGAGCTTGAGCCGTGGTAATAATAACTAAAAATACTATATATTGTTGCTATTATTATGATAATTAAATAAGGGGAAAGTAATCTGTTCTTTATGTCTATATTGTTTACTTTAGCATAAAGTAAGTTTGCCAGTGTTCCAATGATTAAAAACACTGCCATTTTTTTATCACCACTAGGAATAATTAGCATACCTGAAAATGCGAATAGGTAAGGTGTTATAATTAGTAACTTAAGGGCGTTATTATAAATCTTCATATTATTATGTGTACGGGTTAATATCATTATCCGGACGAGTCTTAAGCAGTCTTAAGATCCACATATATTGCTCAGGCTTTTTGCTTACGTAGTCTTCAATACATTGATTCATCATACGCGCGTCCTCCTCTTCGCCTCCTGTTGGGAATGGTAGAGCAGGGTAGAAGTCCAAGGTGTATTGGCCTGTACTGCTATCGTATTGAGCAAACAAGGGCACAATTTTAGCTTTACTCAGTTTTGATAGGCGACCAAGGCCTGAGATAGTTGCTTTTTGAGTCGCGAAAAAGTCAACGAAGACACTGTGCTCACGGCCAAGATCTTCATCAGGGAGGTAGTAACCCAGGTACCCATCACGTACCGACTTGATGAAAGGTTTGATACCACCACTGCGATCATAAACACGACCGCCGTATTGCACGCGTTGTCGGTGCATTAGCCAGTCACTGAGTTTGTTTTTTTGTGCTTTCGCCATCGCAGATACAGGTAAATTGCGTGAAGCTAATAATACCGCTGGGATATCGATAGCCCATGTGTGTGGCACCAGCAAGATCACATTCTCGCCACTGTCTGTAATATCGGTTAGATTGCTCAGGCCGTTTATCGAAGTATTATTCTCTAGCCAAGTTTTACTCTTGAGTGTCAGTGAAGCAAATCCCATCAAAAATGAGATGGAAGTAACGTATGACTGATAGAGAGTTTCTTCGCGCTCTTCGATAGATTGCTCAGGGAAACACATCTCAAGATTCACTCGAGCCCGGCGGTTAGCCTTATTCTTAATTTTTACAGCTTGCTTAGCCATAAACTTAGCTAATGCTAAACGAATGCTATTAGGTAAGAAGCAGACTAAAGACGATAACAAAACAGCAATCCAAGTTCCCCAGTATTTAGGTGCTAGAAAACCCCATTCAAACTCAGGATTGTAAGCTTTTGGATCAAAATCATTGCGTTGTGTGGTCATTCATTCACTACATTATTTAAATCAGAGAGTTAACTTAATATCGGTCACTCTGGGAATGATTATATTCGTTAGACATTCCCAATAATACACGCTAAAAGTAGGGTGTATTATTGGTCCTAATCTGAAATATACCGTTAAGCGTTTACGATCTTCATGTACTCAGCAACGCCATCGGCTACTGCTTTAAACTCGATATCGCAACCTGTACCGCGAAGCTTCGTTAGGTCTGCTTGAGTGAATTCTTGGTAAGCACCTTTTAAATGCTCAGGGAAAGGAATCGTTTCGATTTCGCCTTTACCATGGTGCTTGATAACTGCCTTGGCGACTTCTTCAAACGACTCAGCATTGCCAGTACCTAGATTAAAGAGGCCTGATACCCCATTCTCTAAGAACCACAAGTTTACAGCCGCAACATCACCTACATACACAAAATCACGCTTAAAGGTTTCGCTACCTGCGAACAATTTCGGGTTTTCACCGGCATTCATTTGGTTGTTTAGGTGGAAAGCGACAGAGGCCATGCTGCCTTTGTGTTGCTCGCGTGGACCATAAACATTGAAGTAACGAAACCCTACGATTTGCGAAAGCGTTTCGTTGTGTGCTGCTGCATCCGCGGTTAAGCGACGAACGTAGTTATCAAATTGTTGTTTTGAATAGCCGTAGACATTCAATGCACCTTCGTACTCTCGCTCTTCGATGAAAGTGTCGGTCTCACCGTAAGTTGCAGCTGAAGAGGCATACAAGAAAGGAATTTCACGCTCAACACAGTAATGAAGTAGCTCTTTTGAGTATTCATAGTTGTTGAGCATCATGTATTTGCCATCCCACTCAGTGGTAGCAGAGCATGCTCCTTCATGGAAAACAGCTTCAATATGACCAAAATCATCACCGGCCATGACTTGAGTTAGGAAGTCATCACGATCCATGTAATCCGTGATGTCTAGGTCTACAAGGTTCTTAAATTTCTTACCATCTTTTAAGTTGTCGACGACTAGAATATCGTTGTGGCCCGCTTCATTAAGCGCCTTAACAATATTGCTGCCAATCATGCCAGCACCACCCGTTACGATAATCATAATTTTCTAACTCTTTTGAATACAAAACTGTCACGAGTATAGCAAGGAATGGATAAAGCGGGCTAGTGGAATAATTCCCCAACCAGAGTATGATACGGCAAGCTAAGTTATAAATTATGTTGAGTTAATTACTCAAAACTATAGGTATTATCATGAAGATTGCAGTAGCCGGTACAGGGTATGTGGGTCTATCAAACGCTATGCTTTTGGCACAACATCATGAAGTCATTGCGGTAGATATCATCGATGAAAAAGTGGCAATGCTAAACAATAAGCAGTCACCGATTGTAGACAATGAGATTGAGCACTTTCTATCAAATAAGACGCTGAACTTCATGGCAACAACGGATAAAGCCGCTTACAAAAATGCTGAGTTTGTCATCATTGCAACGCCTACTGATTATGATCCTAAAAACAACTACTTTGATACCAGCTCCGTTGAGTCTGTTATTAAAGATGTGATGGCTGTAAACCCTAAAGCTGTGATGATCATCAAATCAACGGTACCTGTTGGTTATACAGAACGCATCAAGCAAGAACTGAGCTGCGAAAACGTCATGTTCTCACCGGAGTTTTTGCGTGAAGGCAAGGCCCTGTACGATAATCTACACCCATCACGTATTATCGTTGGTGAATGTTCTGAACGCGCTAAAGTGTTTGCGAATCTTCTTGTGGAAGGTGCGGAAAAAGAAAACATCGACGTACTGTTTACTCACTCAACGGAAGCAGAAGCAGTAAAGTTATTCTCAAATACTTATCTAGCGATGCGAGTTTCTTATTTCAATGAGCTTGATTCTTACGCGGAAGCGCATGGCTTGGATTCTCGTCAGATCATAGAAGGTGTTGGCTTAGACCCTCGTATCGGCAATCATTACAACAACCCTTCATTTGGTTACGGTGGTTACTGCTTACCAAAAGACACCAAGCAACTATTAGCAAACTATCAAGATGTACCAAACAACATTGTGGGTGCGATTGTTGATGCAAACCGTACCCGAAAAGACTTCATTGCGGATTCAATTATTAAGCGCTCGCCTAAAATTGTCGGTATTTATCGTTTGATCATGAAGGCGGGCTCTGACAATTTCCGTGCTTCTTCCATCCAAGGGATCATGAAGCGTTTAAAAGCCAAAGGCATCGAAGTCGTCGTGTATGAACCGGTATTGGAAGAAGAGCATTTCTTTAACTCGAAGGTTTATTCTGACCTAGAAGAGTTCAAAGCTGTATCGGATGTGATTGTATCTAACAGAATGGTAGAAGAAATCGCAGACGTTGCAGATAAGGTGTACACACGAGATCTGTTTGGCAGTGATTGATTCGGCTCTATTTTAGCTAATGCTAATTAGACCAGATGTTAACAGCTCGATCTATCCGTTTAGTGGCGATATACTGAACCCCTAAACGGATAGGGATACTAATAACTAATGAAAACACGTGACAAGATTGTTTACGCTGCTCTAGAGCTTTTTAATGAGCACGGTGAGCGTAGTATTACGACCAATCATATTGCTGAGCATATCGAGATTAGCCCTGGTAACCTCTACTACCATTTCCGCAACAAGCAAGAAATTGTCCGTGACATCTTTACTCTCTATTCGACAGAGTTACTTGAAAGGTTCACACCGATTCAAGGCCAACAAGAAAGCCTGACGTTACTAAAGACTTACTTAGATTCTATCTTCACGTTGATGTGGAAGTACCGATTCTTCTATGCGAACTTACCTGAAATATTGTCACGTGATGAAAAACTCCACCTTGATTACATGGCCGTACAAGAAAAGCTGCAAACGAATCTTGTCGATATCATGCGAGCCTTCGTTGAGTTGAACCTGCTCAAAGCAACGGATACGGAAATGAAATCGATGGTGACGTCTCTTCACTTGATTGCATCAGGTTGGTTGGCGTATCAATCTGCGATGTCTCCAAAAGCTCAAATTACCGAGCAAGTGGTTCATCAAGGAATGCTGCAGATGATCGCGACGGTTAAACCGATTGCGACAGCTCAAGGTTTTGAGCAGCTGACATTATTGGAAGATGGTGTAAGGGCGTTGAACTCTAAATAGAAAGAGACGAGTAAGCGGTATACGGGATTCGAAGAAAGATACTCTCATCCCGTATCTGCTCTTTATCGAACCAACCAGCTCTTTGGATTCTGAGCTTGGCTGTTTCTACGAATTTCAAAGTACAATGATGGGCGTGTTTGGCCGCCAGTGTCACCTGCAAGCGCGATGGCTTCACCCGCTTTAACCTTGTCACCTTCTTTCTTCAGTAGTGCTTGGTTAAAGCCATAGAGCGTCATATCACCTTTACCATGGTCGAGAAGAACCACTAAACCATAGCCTCGCAGATACTCGGAAAATACCACCGTACCTGAGTAAACGGATTTTACCTGCTGACCGTACTTGGCGTTGATCACCATGCCTTTCCAGTTAATTTGCCCCGTTTGACGTGAACCGTAGTTATGTAGAACTTTATCTTTGATCGGCCAAGGTAGCTTACCTTTACGTTTTGCTAGGCCATCCATCGGTACTGCATTACGTCGTTCTCGAGCCGCTTTTTCTGCTTTTGCTATTTCAGCTTTCAGGCGAGTTTCATTTCGCTGAAGTTCAGCCAAGTAATTTTTGTCGCCAGAAATATTCTTCTTAATGCTGCCAACGGTTTTCTTACGTTGTGTTTGAGTCTGAGACAACTTGTCACGCTTTGTGGTTTGCTGTTTTAACAATGTTGCAATTTGTTCTTGCTCGAGTTGACGCTGTTTGTGGCTTTCTTCTAATTCGAGTTGCGTCTGTTCAATCGTTTTAATGGTTGCGGAGCGAGCTTTGGCAAGGTGCTGGTAATAATGACTGATGCGATCTTCTTCTACACCGGTGTTGAGAATGTGAGAAGAAGCCTTAGCTCGACTCGTCATGTAGTAAGTCTGAATGAGCTGCTCTAACTTGTCTGTCTGGACTTTTTTCTGTGCAGTGAGCGCTTTAATCTTTGTGTCTAAATTAGCAATATTAGCATTAGCAGTATTGAGCTGCTTTTTACTGTCTAGAATCGCTTTTTCAAGTGAAGCGATGGACAGCTCCTGCTTCTTGAGGTTTGCCTGTAGGCTATCGAGTTTCTTTTGCTGGGAAGAGAGCGCTTTCTGTTGACGAGAGATTTCGCTTGATACGCCTTTCAGTTCACCTTGAGATGCAGCAAATGATGATGAAGACAAAAGAGCAACACCAAGGCTGGCAGATATCAAAAGAACAGTGCTCATTGATTGAACGGGTTTCATCATTATCGTCATTTTGCTCTTATTAATAATCAGCATCTGCTGCGAGTCTTTTCGCATCTCGGCTATCGGCTATTCGTCGGATCCCGAATCTGCTCTTAAATCCCATCACCATGGATGAAGTTCTGAGAGCGACCGTTAAACCCCTGATCCATGTCTAAAGATGGCTTATCAGTTTTCGGCTTTCCAACAATTTTTGCAGGAACACCAGCGACAGTCGTATGAGGCGGAACGGCTTGAAGAACCACAGAGCAAGAACCAATTTTCGCGCCTTCACCCACTTCAATATTGCCAAGTATTTTAGCGCCGGCACCGATCATTACACCTTCTCGGATTTTAGGGTGACGATCGCCACCTTCTTTACCCGTACCACCTAAAGTCACGTCTTGAAGGATCGATACATCATTTTCGACGACAGCAGTTTCACCAATCACGATACCAGTGGCGTGGTCGAGCATGATCGCTTTACCGATACGAGCGGCTGGGTGAATATCCACTTGGCAAGCAACCGAAATTTGGTTCTGTAGGTAAGTAGCAAGCGCAATACGCCCTTGCTTCCATAGCCAGTTAGCCACTCGGTAACCTTGCAAAGCGTGGTAGCCTTTCAGATAAAGCAGAGGCATCGAGTACATCTCGACCGCAGGATCTCGATTTACCGTCGCGCAGATATCACAAGCAGCCGCATCAATAATCGATTGATCTTGCTTGAATGCTTGTTCAACCACCTCACGCACCGCCATTGCGGGCATTGAAGCCGTCTTTAGCTTGTTGGCTAGGATATAACTTAATGCAGCGCCTAAGCTTTCGTGGTTGATAATGGTGGCATGGTAAAAACTCGCAAGCATAGGTTCTTGCTCTGACTGCTGTCGAGCTTCTTTTACGATGCATTGCCAAACTTTTTGTTGTTCACAGTGTTTCATTTTTCCATCCATTTTATCTATTTCATTCCACGACTTAATAAGCGATGTTATCGCTCTGACTTCTTGTCTCGAGCAAGCAGATCTTGCGCAGCTAAGTGTGCATCCTTTCCTTGATACAGCACTTGATAGATTTGTTCAACAATTGGCATCTCAACACCCATACGTTCGGATAGTAACCAAACTTCTTTAGTGTTGCGATAGCCTTCGACCACTTGGCCGATCTCTTCTTGTGCAGTATCGACGTCTTTACCTGAACCTAAAGCCAATCCAAAACGACGGTTACGTGATTGGTTATCAGTACAGGTTAGTACTAGATCGCCCAGCCCTGCCATACCCATGAAGGTTTCTGGTTGCGCGCCAAGAGCAGCACCTAATCGGCTCATTTCAGCCAAGCCGCGAGTGATGAGTGCGGTACGTGCATTAGCACCAAAGCCAATACCATCCGACATGCCTGCGCCAATTGCGATAACATTCTTCACTGCGCCGCCAAGCTGCATACCAATGAAATCTGAGTTTGCGTACACGCGGAATGTTTTACCGCAGTGAATTTTTTCTTGAAGCTCTTCTAGGAAAACTTCATCAGGTGAAGCTACAGAGATAGCCGTTGGCATGCCCATCGCTAACTCTTTGGCGAAGGTCGGCCCGGATAGAACCGCTAAAGAGTAGCCATCACCCAGCACATCGTGCGCGACATCTTTAAGCAGGCGACCTGTTTCAGGTTCTAACCCTTTCGTTGCCCAGCAGATACGAGAGTTATCAGATAAATGAGGCTTTAAACTATTTAAAACGATGCCAAACACGTGACTAGGGACAACGACTAGGAGGTCACGACTGGCTGTTACTGCTTTCTCAAGGTCTGATTCGATGATCAGGCTTTCTGGGAATTCTATATTTGGTAGAAACTCATTATTAGCGCGCTCAGATTCAAGGCGAGCCATATGAGCAGGGTCATGTCCCCAAAGAACAACGTTTGCACCGTTACGCGCTAGAGATATCGCTAAAGAGGTTCCGTAAGAACCTGCACCAATGACAGTCATGGCGATCTCTTTGCCGTAAGCGCTGTCTTTACCGTAAGCGTCTGCCGTATTAGTCGGGCGAGTTGTTTCTGTCATGCTTCCACCTAAAAATAATGAGGGAAATCGAAGAGTTTTGAAAAAGCTATCCACTAAAATAAGAAGAGCTTTCAACTTTAGTACAGTGTAAAGAAAAAATGCACATCGCAGAAGTTGCGATGTGCATTTAAAAGCGAACTAGCGCTTGAATCGTTAGAGTTAAGTTCTACTTTGAGACTTAAGCCTGTTCGCTTTCAGCTTGCTGAGCTTGGTTCTGTAGGTAGTTCATGAACAAAGCATCGAAGTTTACAGGTGCTAGGTTCAGTTGTGGGAACGTGCCTTTAACCACTAGGCTAGAAATTGTTTCACGAGCGTATGGGAACAGGATGTTCGGGCAGAATGCGCCTAGGCAATGAGCCAGTTGACCAGCTTCCATTTCGCTTGCAGAGAAGATACCGCCTTGTTGAACTTCACAAAGGAATGCAGTGTCTTCTGCGTTCTTAACTGTAACCGTTAGACGTAGGATTACTTCGTAAACGCCTTCGCCAAGTTCACGGCTTTGAGTGTCTAGGTCCAGTTTTACATCTGGGTTCCACTCTTTTTGAAACATGTCTGGAGAGTTTGGCGCTTCGAAAGAGACGTCTTTTAGGAAGATACGTTGGATTGCGAAGTTTTGTTGTGCGTCTTGTTGTGCTGCTTCAGCCATTTTCTTGTCCTTAAAAATTTATAATTAGGTCTTGTTCGTCATATCGCCGAACAAAACCTTAAAGTCATATTCGTGTAATCAGGTCAGCTTACTTCTTGCCTTGAACTACTTCTTACCTTTAACCAAAGGCAAGTTAGCTTCGCTCCAAGCCACTAAGCCACTTTTCAGTACGCTTACGTTTTCGAAACCTGCTTTAACCAGCAAGTTCGCGCTTTCTTGAGCGGTTTGACCTGTCTTGCATACTACGATGATTGGGTCTGCTTTGTGGCTTTCAAGGCTACCAAAGCTATTTGCTTTGATGTCTGACGGCAAAATGTGAACTGCGTCCGTAATATGGCCCTTTTTGAACTCATCCTTAGTACGAATATCAACCACAATACCATTTTCACGGTTAATCATTTGTGTGGTTTGCGCTGCCGTAATCTCTTTGTAGGCTGCGTTTGATGTCTTGATAACGTTCGCAATGATGGCAACAACCAAGCCGATCCATACGATGGCTAAAATCATATTCTCTTGAACAAATGGAACTAACTCTTGCATATCTTGAACTCTTATTCGTTATTGGGCGAAAAACTATAGGTCAGGAGTATAGCGAGGTTTTGGGTTTTCTGTATAGGCTTTAGCTCTAAGTCTTTACTACGTAACTTATCGTTGATTTGCCTCTTTGGATATGAAATGCGAGAATGGCCTAATTTTTGAAAGTTACTGATCCCAATAATAGCGTAGTGTAGTTTCGCTTAATACTAATGGGCGGTAGCGTGCCTGGTTAAACTACAATTCGACTATTGCTGCTATATATGGGCGGTACTGGTAGTTGATAAACAAATAGAGTATGACAATGAAGATTACCCCTGAAAAAATGACTCACTTAAAGCAATTGGAAGCTGAATCTATCCATATTATGCGAGAAGTGGCTGCTGAGTTTGATAATCCTGTGATGTTGTATTCTGTGGGCAAAGACTCTTCTGTGATGCTTCACCTAGCACAAAAAGCGTTTGCTCCAGGTACACCTCCGTTTCCACTTATGCACGTTGATACCACGTGGAAATTCAAAGAAATGATTGAATTTCGCGATTACATGGCAGAGAAGGTTGGAATGAAGTTGATTGTTCATCAAAACCCTGAAGGTGTAGCTATGAACATTAATCCGTTTGTGCATGGTAGCTCTAAACATACTGATATTATGAAAACTCAAGGTCTAAAGCAGGCTCTAGATATGCACGGTTTTGATGCAGCCTTTGGTGGTGCGCGACGTGACGAAGAAAAATCTCGAGCGAAAGAACGAGTCTACTCTTTCCGTGATGAACACCATCGTTGGGACCCAAAAAACCAGCGACCAGAGCTGTGGAATATTTACAATGGTAAGGTTAACCAAGGTGAAAGCATCCGCGTATTCCCATTGTCTAACTGGACAGAGTTAGACATCTGGCAGTATATATACCTAGAAAATATTGAAATCCCGGGTTTATACCTATCTAAGCCTCGCCCTGTGGTTGAGCGTGATGGTATGTTGATTATGGTTGATGATGAGCGTATGGAACTTAAAGAAGGTGAAGTGGCAGAGGAAAAAATGGTACGTTTTCGTACCCTTGGCTGTTACCCACTGACAGGTGCAGTTGAATCTGAAGCGACTACTCTCCCTGAAATTATCCAAGAAATGTTACTAACAACCACTTCAGAGCGTCAAGGGCGTGCCATTGACCACGATAGCTCTGGTTCAATGGAGAAGAAAAAACGTGAAGGCTACTTCTAATCGGGTTAGGACTGCTACATCGCCATTTTGAATATTACTTGAGTTATTAAAGTATGATTGTCACCGCATGTGTTCTTGTTGGGTTGATTGCAGCATTAATAAGTAATCGTTTTCGAGCCAGCTACGTGTTTGTTTTTGCTGTGGCGGTGCTCTATATGTTCGGGCAAATTTCTCAAAAAGTAATTTTCTCAGCCGCTACAAATAGTTCAGTGGTCACCTTGCTGCTTTTACTGCTTTCTTCTCTTGTGCTAGAGAGAACAGTTTTACTCAATTGGGCTGCTAAAACTCTATCTCATAGTGATTACTGGCAATCTTTGCTGCGCTTGGGGGCTCTTGGGGCGTTAAGTTCTAGTGTGTTAAACAATACAGCAGTAGTTGCCACTTTAATGGGGAGTGTTCTAAAAAACCCGTTTCACGCTCCCAAAAAACTCCTTATACCCTTGTCATATTTCTCCATTCTTGGGGGAACTTTAACCTTGATAGGAACTGCAACCAACCTTGTGGTCAGCGGTTTACTCGAAGAGCAAGGCTACTCTGGATTGACAATCTTCGCTTTCTTCCCTGTAGGTGTATGTTTGTTACTCGGTTGTGGGTTGATGGTGATGATAGTCTCCCGTTTTCTGCCTGATGAACCCGCGAAGATGGAGTCATCGGGAAACTACTTTTTGGATGCGGAAGTCGAGGAAGGCAGTAAACTGGCGGGTAAAAGCGTATTGGACAACGGTTTACGTTCTCTAGATGGCCTTTTTTTGACCGAGATAATTCGTGATAAACAGCTTATATCTCCCGTATCTCCAAGTGAAAATATATTAGTAGGGGATAAGCTTGTATTTAGCGGTGATGTGTCTGAAGTCAAGCAGCTTACTTCTTTTGATGGATTAAAGCTTTACGTTGAAGAAGAATTTGAGCTTGACAAGAATCTAGTAGAAGTGTTGGTAAGTCCTGAATCTATCTTGATAGGAAAAACTTTAAAACAAGTTGAGTTTCGGTCTCGCTTTGATGCTGCTGTAGTCGCAATAGCACGACAAGGTAAGCGCATCTCTGGCAAGCTCGGGGAATGTATTATTCAGAGTGGTGATAAATTCATTCTTGCTGTCGGAGATGATTTTAAAAAACGACCTAATTTATCGCGAAACTTCTTTTTGTTAAGTGATAAGTCACTAAAAAGTCCTCTATCCAAACCCCAAAATGTATTGGGAATTATAGGTTTTATCTTTTCTATAGTTTTAGCCGCGTGTACTCGTTTAGATCTGATCGAAGCCTTGTCTGGATTCTTGTTGCTATCTTTGGCTAGCAAAATTATTGATGGCACTCAATTAAGGCGGCGTTTCCCATTTGAGCTATTAACGATTCTTGTATCAGCTTTATGTATTGCTAGTGCATTTTCTAGTAGCGGTCTAGCTTTAGCATTAACTCAATCCTTTGAATCGGTTGCAGGATATTTATCGCCATCTTGGATGTTAGTCGGCGTGTTGGTTTTGACTATTCTGTTGACTGAAATTATGACTAATACTGCCGCCGCCGCCATTATGCTACCAATAGCGTTAGCATTGGCTACGACTTTTAATATTGATTATTTACCGCTAGCTATGGCTGTAGCCTATGGAGCGAGTGCCTCGTTTATAAGTCCATTTGGTTACCAAACAAATCTAATGGTGATGAATGCGGGGGCATATTCCTTTTTAGATTTTGTCAAAGTCGGTTGGGTGGTTACTATTTCATATGTAGTAATCGCCACAATTGCTATTCCGATGGTCTTCCCATTTTAGTTTTATATGAGTTGCAATAATGAAATCTCCTTACGTAACAAAAGATAATGATTCTGTCAGCGATGATGTTGTCTGGCATGACTCTACGGTGACACACGAGCAGCGCGCTAAACAAAAACAGCAGACACCAGTAGTTTTGTGGTTTACAGGGTTAAGCGGATCAGGAAAATCAACAGTTGCGAATGCAGTCGAAAGTAAATTATTAAGTTTAGGTAAGCACAGCTATTTACTTGACGGAGATAACGTACGTCACGGTCTAAATAAAGATCTTAGCTTTAGTGATACAGACCGTATAGAGAATATTCGCCGTATTGGAGAAGTCGCGAAGCTATTTGTGGATTCGGGCACCATAGTATTGACAGCCTTTATTTCTCCTTTCATAGCTGACCGAGAACAAGCCCGAGCGTTACTATCGGCAGGAGAATTCCTAGAGGTGTTTATTGATACACCGTTGTCGGTATGTGAGCAGCGTGACCCTAAAGGGCTCTATCAGAAAGCACGCTCCGGTGAGATTAAAAACTTTACAGGCATTGATTCGAAATATGAAACGCCGCTGAATGCTGAGATTCATATTGAGACAGAGGGTAAATCTATAGAAACATGTGCTGAAGCCGTTATTAATCGATTAGCGAAGTTAGGATATATTTAATTATGCATTACGATGTATTCAATGGCGATGCTGATGGGATTATTGCCCTACTTCAATTACGTAAGGCGGAGCCTAAATGCTCAAAACTCATAACCGGTGTGAAACGTGATATTAAGCTTTTACAAAATGTAGCGAAAGAAAGTGATGTCAGTGGTTGTACTATTTTAGATATATCGATGGAGAAGAACATTGATGCACTCTACAACCTAATTGAAAGAGACATCCCTCTTTTCTATTGTGATCATCATCGTACGGGAGAAGTACCCCAAGCAGATAACTTTACTGCTCTCATTAATCTAGATGCTAATACCTGCACAAGTCTGTTAATTAATCAGCATTTAGCCAGTCGGTATGCTGATTGGGCCATAGTTGGTGCATACGGTGATAACATGTTCGTCAATGCTGAGAATCTGGCTGATGTCATCGGGTTAAATCAGGGTGAACGAATATTTTTGAAAGAGTTGGGTACTTTAATTAACTATAACGGTTATGGGGCATCAATTGACGATTTGCATATCGCTCCAGGTGAATTATTTCAACAACTGATGCAGTATTCATCACCTTTTGAGCTCAAAAGAGATAAAAGGTCTCCTTACTACGTGTTAAAGAAAGGGTATGAAGCCGACAATCAACATGTTGACTCGATAGCGCCAATCGATACTTCTGACGTATCAACGATCTACGAGCTACCTTGCGAGCCATGGGCAAGGCGTATAAGCGGTGTATTTGGTAATGCATTAGCTAACCAAGCACCAGATAAAGCACATGCGGTTCTAACGTTGAATGAAAATCAGCGAGACTTTACGGTGAGTGTGCGCGCCCCTTTAAATAATCGAACAGGTGCCGATGAGGTTTGTAGTCAATTCTCGACCGGAGGGGGGCGAAAAGCTGCCGCGGGCATTAATGCTCTACCTATCGATGAGAAAGATAAATTCATTGAAATTTTAAATCGTTTTTATAAATAAGTTTGGTCGGTTTGAAGAATAGAAATTCAAGCCTAGACAAGTAAGGAAATACCATGTCACATAGCTCAGAACTCATCGCTCAAGATATTGAAGCATACTTAAAAGTTCATGAAAACAAAGATTTATTGCGTTTTTTAACCTGCGGTAACGTAGATGATGGTAAGTCGACACTGATCGGTCGTTTACTCTTTGACAGCAAGTTGATTTACGAAGATCAGATGGCCGCAATTGAGAAGGACTCTCAGAAGTTCAATACCACAGATGAATCGTTTGACTTAGCATTGTTAGTTGACGGTTTGCAATCTGAACGTGAGCAAGGCATCACAATTGATGTGGCTTACCGCTACTTCTCTACTGATAAGCGCAAGTTTATTATTGCTGACACCCCAGGGCATGAGCAATATACACGTAATATGGTTACAGGTGCCTCGACATGTGATTTGGCGATTGTGATGGTCGATGCGCGCTACGGTATTCAAACACAGACGCGACGCCACAGTTACATCTGCTCGCTACTAGGTATCAAGCACATTATTGTGGCTATCAATAAAATGGACTTAATGGAATACAGTCAAGATGTATATCAACAGATTAAAGCTGATTATCGTGATATGGCGAAGGATTTCGACATAAATGATATTCGCTTTGTGCCAATTTCAGCCCTGAAAGGCGATAACGTTGTAACACCCAGCGAAAAGATGGATTGGTACCCAGGAGCTACATTGATGAAATTGCTTGAGACGGTGAAAGTTGATCAAGACAAAAATTTAGATTGCATGCGTTTCCCTGTCCAGTACGTGAATCGTCCTAATCTCGACTTTCGTGGTTTCTGCGGTACATTAGCTTCAGGCTTAGTTTGTGTGGGTGATGAAATCACAGCATTACCTTCAGGAAAATCGTCAAAAGTTAAATCTATTTTTACTTATGATGGGGAGCTTGCGTCAGCTCAACCAGGACAAGCAATAACGATTACGTTGGAAGATGAAATAGACGTTTCTCGTGGCGATATGCTTGTACATAAAGGTCATGAACCATCCGTGACAAATAAACTGGATGCTCATATTGTCTGGATGGATGATAACCCATTACGTACACATAAGGAGTACAGCTTTAAGTTCTCAGCAAAGGTATGTACAGGTAAAGTTGGCGAGATTCTACATAAAGTGGATGTTAATACACTTCAGCAGCATGCAGAGAGAGCCGAAAGTTTAGACTTGAATGAGATTGCTTTAACTTCGCTAAGTTTTACTGACAAGATTGCTGCAGATGAGTATGAACACTTGCCTGCGACTGGTTCATTTATCATTATTGACCGTCATACCCATATAACTGTTGGGACGGGAATGATAAAGTCTATTTCATGCGATGAGTTTGGTGCCTCTGAACGTGTATATACAGAGACAGATAAAGCGCTCAATGCTCTTATTCGCCACCAGTTTCCCGAGTGGGGATGTAAAGTCATCTAAATAGCAACAGTTGTAATCACGGGATATTCTTGTGAAATTACTATCTCTGTAAATTGAGATGACGTTAAAAATAAAGCTATCGTAAGATAGCGGTATAATCGATTTAAATTATGTATTCAATAGAGTTTAAAAAAACGATTGAGCTGATCTGGGTTAAGGCAATGATGAACCTAAGATCGGAGGCTTCGGTAAATTATCTTAGCTATGCTTGGTGGGTCATTGAGCCTCTAATGCATATGGTCGTGTATTTCTTGGTTTTTTCATTTTTATTAAATCGAGGAGGAGATGGCTATATAGCATTTTTGTTAACAGGTTTAATTCCTTGGCTTTGGTTTGCCAAAACTATAAGTCATAGTATGGGAAGTATTTTACAAGGGAAGCAGTTAATAAATCAGTTACACATACCAAAGATATTCTTTCCTTTGACATTCGTGATTCAAGATTTCGTAAAACAAATAATCGTATTTTTTTTGCTTCTTGTTTTCTTATATTACTATTTGGGAGGGCTTCCACTTACAACGTTATACGTTATTCCTATTATAGTGATCCAACTGATTCTTTTAGTAGGTTTTGCACTACTTTCGGCCATAGTGGTTCCCTTTATTAGAGATATGACTTTTGTTATACCTACAGGGCTGCAGTTTTTAATGTTCTGCTCTGGCATATTTTTTAGTCATCACGATGTTCCCGTATCACTTCACAGTTATTTTTTTCTTAACCCTGTAGCTGTGTTGTTAGCTGCTTATCGAGATACTCTTCTCGATGGTATGGCACCCAATTTCCTTCAGCTAGGCTATGTGGCGACTTTTGGTTTCATTATGGTATTGCTCGCAGCATACTTATATAAGAAGCTAGAATTTGTTCTACCAAGGGTGGTGCTTGAGTAATGAGCGATTTCCCCAAAACTATGATAGAACTTAATAATGTTGCTATCACTTATAGAGAGCGGAAAACCTTATTTAGGTTTGATGAATATCACGCATTGAAGGACATCTCTTTTAAAGTTTATAAAGGAGAAACACTTGGTATTATTGGTCGTAATGGAGCAGGTAAGTCAACTCTTTTAAGACTTTTGGCCGGTATAATTAAGCCAGATAAAGGTGAAATTAAACATAATACCAAAAGCGTATCTTTAATGGCTTTAGCTGCGGGCTTTGATCCTAATCTTTCTGGCCGACAAAATGCAGTTATTAGCGGTATGTTAATGGGTTATAGGAAGCGTGAGGTTGAATCTGTACTAAGTGAAATCAAAAAATTTTCCGAGCTAGGAGAATTTTTCGATAAACGAACGAAAGCATACTCATCAGGTATGCGAGCTCGGTTAGCGTTTTCTATTGCAATGAATATTTCCCCTGACGTTTTATTAATTGATGAAGTATTAGGGGTCGGAGATGTAAACTTTAGGCAGAAAGCAGAAACAGCACTAGAAAGTAAAATAAGGTCAAATATTACGGTGGTTTTGGTTTCACATTCTGAAAATCAAGTATCTAGACTTTCTGATCGACTAGCTTGGATAGAAAATGGTGTGGTTCGTGCTGTTGGTTTACCAGATGAAATATATAATACCTACAATATGCATTTATTGTTTTCTAAGTTTGGTGTAGAAGTATTGGATTGTGAGGTTTCTGATGATTATATATTTCAAATTGAACCGTTGGAAAATAATGAATCAGAACTTGAATTCAAGTTTAATATTGTGATTGTTGATAAAAAACAAAGACCAATTAAATCTGTGAAGTTAATGCATGAGAACAAAAAAGACTCTATCTGTCTAAGTGGGCCGACAGCATCACCGGCTTATTTTACGAGGTACCCAAAATACGAATCTGCAAAATGCGCACGCTATAGAAATGCTTCATTGCCACTAAATGGTGAGTTTCAAATAATCATTGAGCATGAAGAATGTATTGGCAAAATGTTAAGAATTGAATTTGGAGAAGTCAGTGAGTAAAGCATTTTTTCTGGATAGAGATGGTGTGATTAATGTTGATCATGGACACGTTGGAAGCGTTGAAAAATTTGATTTCATCGAAGGGGTATTTGAAGCGTGTCGAAAAATCAATGAGCTTGGATTTAAAATCATAATAGTAACCAATCAAAGTGGCATTGCTCGTGGTTACTATACAGAAGAAGATTTTAATACTCTAACGAACTGGATGATTGAAGAGTTTGAGAAAAATGATGTAAAAATAGATGATGTTTTCTATTGCCCGCATCATCCCGAAAAAGGGAGCGGTAAATACCTAAGAGATTGTCAGTGCCGCAAGCCAAACCCTGGAATGATATTGGATGCAGCTGCAAAACATAAACTGAACTTAAAGTTGTCGGTTTTAGTTGGAGATAAGGTTTCCGATATTCTAGCCGCAGAGAAAGCGGGATTAGATGAAACCTATCTAATTAATAGTAAGTATTTAACAACGGAGCAGTCCAGAGTATATGATTCGCTACATCATGTTGTTGAAGAATTTAAAAGTAGTTCTATTTGAGCTAAGTTGGAGAATAAAAAGTGAAAAAAGTACTGATAACAGGTTTTACCGGTCAGGTAGGTTCTCAAATGGCCGATTATATTTTAGAAAACACTAGTCTGAATGTAGTAGGAATGATGCGCTGGCAAGAGCCAATGGACAATATTTACCATTTAACTGAACGTATCAATAGCAACGACAGGGTGAGTATTCGCTATGCAGACCTAAATGATTACTCATCGCTATTTAAGTTACTTCTTGAAGAAAAACCGGATTATATTTTCCATTTGGCGGCGCAATCGTTTCCAAGAACATCGTTTGATATTCCATTAGAAACGCTCCAAACTAACATAATGGGTACTGCAAACCTTTTGGAGAGTATCAAAGCCCTGAAGCTAAGTGATGCATACAATCCAGTTATTCACGTGTGTTCTTCTAGTGAAGTTTACGGAAAAGCTGAAGTGGGTACATCTCTCAATGAAGATACTAAATTTCATGGAGCTAGTCCGTATAGCATCAGCAAAATTGGAACTGACTATCTGGGGCAGTTTTATGGTGAGGCATATGGTCTTAAAACATTCGTAACTAGAATGGGGACTCACAGTGGGCCTAGACGTAGTGATGTATTCTTCGAGAGTACAGTGGCTAAGCAGATTGCATTGATTGAAGCTGGCCTTCAAGAGCCTAAAATAAAGGTTGGTAATTTGGCGAGTACGCGAACCTTCCAAGATGCTCGAGATGCGGTCCGCGCATATTACCTCCTTGCCTTAGAGAGTGAAAAAGGAAACGTTCCTTGTGGAGAAGCATTCAATATTGCCGGAGAAGAAGCATATCAATTACCAGAAGTTATAAAGCTCTTAATCTCTTTGAGTACCAAAGAGGATATATCTGTAGTTACGGATGAAGACCGCCTAAGACCTATCGATGCTGATTATCAAATGTTTGATAATGCCAAGATCAAGCAGTTCATTGATTGGAAACCAGAAATCAAAACAAAAGATATGTTCAAAGACCTACTGCAGCACTGGCGAAATGAGTTGAGTAATGGTCGAGTACCGTTGAATAGATAAAAGGATTTAGGAAAATGAAAGTAAGATCTAGAGCTCCCTTACGACTAGGGCTTGCCGGGGGGGGGACGGATGTTTCTCCTTACTCTGATCAATTTGGTGGTTATGTACTTAATACAACTATCTCCCTTTATGCGCACTGCACGATTGAAACGGTAGAGGAGGGAGAGCTCTACTTTCACGCAAAAGATATTGAGGAGACCTGGAATGGTAGTGCAGTCTCGGTACTAGAGTGTACCAATGACAATCTCCAGCTCATAAAAGCTATCTATAACCGAATAGTTAAAGACTACAATGACGGTCAACCTCTATCCGTGGGGGTTACGACTTATGCAGATTCTCCTTTGGGTAGCGGCCTTGGAACTTCTTCTGCAATTACCGTAGCAGTAATCAAAGCATTTCAAGAGTTACTCAATATTCCGATTGATGAATATGGAATTGCAGAACTTGCCTATGATATCGAACGCAAAGATTGTGGCTTGGCTGGAGGTAAGCAAGACCAGTACGCTGCAGCATTTGGTGGTTTTAATTTCATAGAGTTCAAAGAAGATGATGTAATAGTTCATCCATTAAACATAAAACAAGAGTTTAAGAATGAACTTGAAACATGTTTATTGACATACTTTACAGGCTCTTCACGTGCTTCAGCGAAAATTATCGAGGAACAGAAAAAGTCAGTTCACTCAAAAGACAGCTCAGATGCATTAAACGCTATGCATTCAATTAAACAGTCTGCTGTCGATATGAAGGAAGCACTACTCAAATCATCAGTGTCTTCTATGGCTGATATTTTAAAAAGAGCATGGGAAGCTAAGAAGCAAACTTCCAAATCAATATCCAATCCATTAATTGAAGAAATTTATGATGTAGCAGTTAAAAATGGAGCTATCTCAGCCAAAGTGTCTGGTGCTGGCGGTGGCGGATTTGTCATGATGTTTGTAAAACCTACCTACATAATTGATGTTATTACTAACCTAAGTGAATTACCCGGTAGTGCATATCCAGTGAAATTTGAAAGTGAAGGAGCAACAAGTTGGAAAGTTATATCTTAAAGTCGATCAACGATTCGATCGAAACTAAAAAACTGATCTTAGAGAATAAAGAGCTAATTGAATCAATACAAAAAGTTTCTGTATTATGTATTGAAGCATTCAAAAACGGTAATAAAGTTATTTTAGCCGGCAATGGTGGAAGTGCTGCCGATGCTCAACATATCGCTGCAGAGTTCGTTAGTAGATTTGAATTTGATAGACCAGGGCTACCGTCTATAGCTTTAACAACAGATACTTCTATGATTACAGCTATCGGAAATGACTATGGCTTCGACAAATTATTTGAAAGGCAGTTAGAAGCCAACAGTAAACCTGGTGATATATTTATTGGTATTTCTACGTCTGGTAATTCGAAAAATGTCCTCAAAGCTTTTCATAGAGCTAAAGACTTGGGTGTAACAACAGTCGGACTTTGTGGCAATCAAGGTGAAATCCTTTCAATTTCTGATCATGTGCTATCCATTCCATCCAATAAAACGCCTCGTATTCAAGAATCCCATATTCTTGTCGGCCATATTATTTGTGGCATCGTTGAAAATGAAATATTTGGATAAAAGATGGAAGTAATTGTTTTAGCGGGTGGTAAAGGCACCCGCTTACGTAGCGTTATTGGTGAAAGCCCTAAACCGATGGCTTTAATAAAGGGTGTTCCATTTCTTGAGAAGCAGTTTGATTGGTTAATCTCTCAGGGAGCTTCCAAATTAATTGTCTCAGTAGGATATAAATATGAGGTGATCACTGAACACTTTAAGAATGAGTTTAAAGGTGTACCAATACGTTATGTAATTGAAGAGCAACCTCTGGGAACTGGTGGTGCTATTCGTCTGGCCTCTAATGAATGCAAAGAAGACCAGTATTTCGTAGTAAACGGCGACACTTATTACCCAATATCATTAACAGACATGATTGAAAACTACTCGAAAAATGATTTGATGATCGCTACAAAATTCATCGAGGTGGCCGATAGATACGGTTTAGTTAGGACACTTGATGACAAGGTTATAGGATTTGACGAGAAAAAAGTTAAATCATCTGGTGATATCAACGCTGGTGTCTATCTTATGTCTAAGAACCTAATAATAAATATGCCGACAGGAAGTTTCTCATTTGAAGAGTTTATGCAGAGTGGTTTGGAAGGCGCCAGCATTAATGTATCTCGCTATAAACCAATTGACGAAACTGACTTTATTGATATAGGAATTCCAGAAGACTATGAACGAGCACAACATGTCATTGATTGAGTTTATTAAACCTGACTTCGAGTTTAAGGATGAGCGCGGAGCATTAACTCAGCTTTTTAGAGAAGGATGGTCACAAGTAAATTATATTACCTCGGAAGCAGGTGCGTTAAGAGGTGGGCATTATCACAAAAACAATGTGGAAATGTTCTATATCATTTCTGGAGAGATAAGACTAAAGCTCAACACTCTTGATAACAATACAATTGAAGAGCATATCCTTGTAGCTGGAGATATGTTCAAAATCAAGGCTAATATATCTCACAGCTTTGAGTTTCTGACATCATGTCAGCTAATATCAGCTTATGATAAAGGCGTTGAGTCTGACGAAGGAATGGATATTCATCAAGGGTAAAATATGAAGTTTGCAGTATTGGCAGATTGGCCAGAAGTTAAAAATGCAGAGTATGAAGTAATTAAACGCATTCAATTAGCCGCTGAACGTTGTGGTTATGAATGTCTTGTAATTGATCCCCAAGGTTTGGTTATTGAACTTAATGATCAAGGTTATGAAAAGCTTGGACCTCGAGTATGCGACCTAGATGAAGTAGCATTTGTGCTGAATCTTCATTTTGCTTCACCAAAAGTATTTGATAAGTTTACGTTTGCTACAACTTGGAACCCACCTCCATTCTTTTTCGATTGGGGCTATCCAGTAGCAAGTCGTCAGTTCGCAACAGCGGACGATTATCTAGTATACAACTCAAAACCTATACTTTCTCATTTGCAGAACTTAGTAGGCTCTTCCCGGAGAAATATTGACGAAGCTCTTCACATGGTACCTTCGGTACCTTATGTCGAAAGAGAAGTTATGCACGGCCTTGATAGCGACTCTCAAAAAGTATTTTATTCAGGTATAAATTGGGAACGGATTGCTAATAAAAACGGTCGCCATCATGAACTGTTCCAATTGTTGGATCAACAGGGATTTATGCGTTTTCATGGGCCAGAGCTATTTCTTGGACATAAGCCATGGGCGGGCTTTAAGAGTTTTCATGGTGAAATTCCTTTCGATGGGGTTTCAACTATCAAAGTTATACAAGAATGTGGAATATCATTAGTACTTTCTTCAGACACTCATCGTGATAGTCATGCTGCGACTAATAGATTATATGAGAGTTTAGAAGCAGGCGCTGTCATCATTTCTGACGACAATAAATTCGTCATGGATAATTTTGGTGATGTAGTACTACCAATTTCTTATTCAAAAAACTATGAAGAAACCTGCAATCAAATTGTAAGTCATGTTAACTGGATAAAAGCTAATCCAGATGAAGCAAAGCAACTTGCAAGAAAAGGCCATGAGAGATACAGGGAAATATTTGGTCTTGAGCATCAATTGAAGACTATTGTAAATAGCTTCGACGACAGAAAGAAGCAAGTAGAAAGTATTTGTCAGGTTACTGAAGGAAATGTTGAAACAACAACAGTGATCGTGGATGCGACCGCAGGGATTGAAAAGGAGTATTTAGAGCAAACTCTTATTTCCGTAGATAAGCAAACATATCCGAAGGTTAAGACACTCGTTGTAGTGAAAACACAACAAGAATCTGAATTACAGTCGATATTAGAGAATCTTAATGGCGAATACCATATAAAGACTGTAGACCAAGAATCGATTGGGACTACTGTAGAGAAGCAGCGTATTATTCTTAAAGGTAGAGTCTTGCAGGAAATAGCAGCGGAAAACGAACTATCTCTAACTCTGTATATGGTTCAAGGCGATGTAATATTTTCTAATCACTTGAGTTCATTAGCGTACCCAATACTCAATGAAGGAGCTGATGCGGTATGTTCTGGTTGGATAACTGAAGATAGTGAAGGTAAGCGTGAAGTTGAATATTTTGGTGAACCTGCTGCAAGAGAGAGTATGATTAGTTTAGCTCATCGTCCAAGGCTTTCAGCATTAATGTTTAGATACACGAAAGGCTTTAATACTTGGTATCTTGATGAAGAATTACCAAGTGTATTTAGTGCACATGCTGCACTTAACAATACCATGGCATTTAGCAACTCTCCTACAGCGGTTATTAAAGGTTATAAAGCGCAAGATAGAGTTAAATTCGATTTAATAAAGCAGCTGGAAACGATTCGTGATACTTATCGGTTTAATCCTCATGCCGCTATTGCACAGTCGGGAGGAGGCTCAACTAATGTTATTTTAACAGATGAACTATTTGTACGTACTCAAAAAAGGATAATGTGGGAGTTCTTTTCGAAATATCCGACATTCCAACGAGTTTGTCAGAAAATATTTAGGTCCATTAAAGGGGGGCTCAATAAATGATTCATGTAGTAATAGGTGCGAGCGGATATTTAGGTAGTAGCATACTTTCTTGTCTAGCTAATGAAAAACATGTAATTGCAACATATAGAACGAAAAAAGAGCCAATCGCTAATGAAGATTGGAAACAGTTAGATGTTGGTGACGTGGCCTCGATAGACTCCTTCTTATCAGAGCTTGATGCCGATGAGCAGTATAGTTTCTACTATCTGGCTGCACTACATCACCCAGACAAGGTTGAAGAGGATTGGCAGCAGGCTTGGGATATAAATATTACAGGACTGTCTTACTTTGTAAGTAGGCTACCGGAAAACTCAGATCTTATTTACTCTTCAACAGATAATGTTTATGGTGAAAGTATAGACTTTAATGCTTTTAATGAACTTAGCACCTTGAGTCCAGTTAACGAGTACGGAAAACAGAAGCTGCTAGCTGAAAATATAGTATCCTCTAGAGGCTTTAAAGTTGTGAGATATTGTTTTCTTATTGGGCCATCAATTATATCTAAACCTCACTTCTATGATGTTATTAAACAAGCATGTAACACGGATAAGGGAATATCTCTAATGGAAGATTCATTCCGAAGTGTTATTTCTTTCCGTCAGGCGTCGGCGTATACAGTTGAGTTGATGACTAAATTTTGGAAAATCCCTACTGGCGCTATAAATATTGCAACTGATGAAGTGTTAACCAAGTATGAAATCGGTTTGAAAATAGTTGAAAGTAGTAAACATGATCGTATATCAAAAATTTCAATAGATGATTCTGGGATTTTTACAGCTAAAAGACCTAAGAATGTAATTCTATCTAATAGTAAGCTAAAGCGATTATTGTCCTTAACTGAAATAAAAACTGACGGATATTTATAGAGTTTATTATGAATAGAAAAAAATTATATCTTCATATTGGTCAACCGAAGACAGGAACTTCAGCAATACAAGGTACGCTTGTAAAGAGTAGAAAAGTTTTGTTAGACAACTCTGTACATTATCCTGGTGCGGCGTGTTTTCTAGGCCACAACGCTTTAGCGCTATCTATGGTTGGAATAGAACGTTTTGGGGATTTTAATTTTCACCTAGATAGCTTTTATCAAGAAGTCACAATGATGAATGCGAAAACAGTCGTTTGTTCTAGTGAGCATTTTGACCGGGAGGATGTAGTACGTAGTCATAACTTAAAACACTTCCTAGATAGGTTGTCTAAACAGTTTGATATTAAAGTCATAATTTATGTTCGCAACCCCTCAGACTTGATTGAATCTCTTTTCTACCAATTTGTAAAACACAATAATGCAAAATACACATTCGATGATATGGTTAACGACCCTCACTATAAGTCTTATTTAGATATCGAAGGCAAAGTGAATCTTTGGGCCGATGTGGTTGGTAAAGATAATGTTATGGTCAATCTCTTCGATAGAAATACATTAGTTAATGGAGATGTAATTGATGACTTTTTATCAATAGTAGGAATTAATTGCGGAACCATTGAAAGGCCTCGGTTTACGAATAAATCACTCAATTTGGAATCTGCATATTTTTGTTGGTTTATCAATAATCTTGATTTGACACAAGATAACGTAGAAAGATTCAAACCAGTATTTGATGAATTGTCCGAAGGAAAATGTACTGTACCCATTTATTCTGACTTACCCAAACTATATTCGATAGAATTCGCGCAATCATTTTCTTTTTCTGATGAGTTTTTGAAAAGGTATCCAAATTTAAATCAAGTGTTTGAAGAGCAGCCAAACAAGAAATCATTCTCCTTCAGCGATTTTTACATCGATCACAATAACTTTAATGAATATCTAGCTTATCTTATAGAAAACTCTGATCTAACTCGCGATGAACTCAAAAGTGCTATCGATAAGAAAAGAGGACAGTTCTTGGAAAGAGAACGGGATATAGTTGCCTCACTGGAAAGTAAACATCTGTCTTGATCTAAAACGAGTATTTTTATAGTGAATAATATTAGCTTTGGTGTAATTTATCTTTCTCCTGTTCACCCAGAAATGGAGATAATGAGGCGCCTTAGAGTTGCAGCACTGGCCTTAGGTCACAAGTGTTATTTCATCAACCCACGAGGAATTGACGTTGAATCGGGGAATGATATCTCTGAGCTTTTGGATTTTGCTTTAGTTTTTGATCCATCACACCATACATTTATAGATACTGTGCTTTATCATGTCCATTGGTTTTGTCCCGGTATTACATCTTCTCAAGTTAGATTGAATTATAATTACTCCTCATTAAACTGTGATAAGCACTTTATCTTTCCTTCGGAAAGTATTGTTGAACACTATAAAAAACGCCTGCCAGAGAATAATATTAGTGCTCAGTATCTATTTCCATCGGTGCCTCGTAAATATTGTAAAGATGTCGTAGAACGTCTTTCATATAAAGTTTTTTATTGTGGAGTAAATAACGATGGTGCTGGTGGGATCAGGCATGGGGAGTTGTTTTCTCAACTTGATTCTGCCGGGTGTTTAGAAATTTACGGTCCAGAAAAAATTAATGGTAAGCCCAATTGGGAAGGCCTAGTGTCATATAAAGGCCAGATAGCTTTCGATGGTTTTTCCGTTATGAATGTTGCTTCATCGTGTGGTATCTATCTCGTGCTTCAGCACGATTTGCACAATCTATATGGTATGATGACTAACCGACTATTTGAAGCGTGCGCATCAGGTTGCTTAGTGATTTCGGATGATATTGCCTTTGTTCGAGATAACTTTCAAGATTCAGTGTTTTATTTAGATAAGCGAAATAAGTCTGTCGATGAAATTGCAGCACAAATAATTTCAATTGTAGATTGGGCTAATGCTAATCCTGACGCTGCTAGAAATAAAGCTAAGCAAAGTCAGGACATTTTTTATAGCAAGTTTCTTCTTGATGATATTCTCTCTTGTATTGTAGATGACCACAGAAAGCAGGCTCTCTCACCGATAGAATCGTCTGACTCCATTGACATATTTGTAACTTTAAAGCAGATAGGTAATCTGCAAGTACAAAAAAATTTGACATGTCAAACTTACGGCAACTTTAGAGTGGTTGTTGTATTGGAACCTCAAGAACAGCTATCTAGTAGCTTAAAACAGTTCTTAGAAAGTTTTAACTTTGCTATTGTTTATGGGGCAAACTTATTCTCTTCAAATGAACAACAACCAATGCTGAGGGTTGTAAGGGATAACATAACTAGTAGATATTTCATTTTTGTAAATGAGTTAGAGTGTTGGCATAGCCGCCATGTTGAACTCTTAGTCAGTGCTTTTTCTAAACGTGATGATGTTGCTATGGTGTATAGCGGTTCATATATAAGGGAAGCCGAATCTGCTTATAATACTGCGTTAACATTTCGACCTATTAATGGGTTGGAAGAATATGTTTTCAAGTTGTTTCGCGAAGAGTCAAGCATGCTTGAACTTTCACACCTTCTACCCACATCATCAATGATGTTTTCAGTGCGAGTTCTAGAGAAAGAGTACCTCATAGGTTCGATAATTTTAGAGGATCCTAGTTACCTTCTTCTAGCTGCTGCTATCATTGACGGAGATAATGTTTTTTATGGGAATAGAGTTTCTGTGTCGATAGAGCGGGTAAATTTCATTGATTATCTTAATCGTAATACTGAAGTGTTTATTAACAAGAGCTATGCAACATCTAAGGGAGCAATATTAGATACTCTTATTTATAATCCGAATGTCACTCGTGATACGCACTCGTTGTTCCCTACGCATCTAATATCTAGTAATAACTTAGACATAGAAAATAAAACTAAGGAACTTGAACAAGAGCTAGAAAATAGAACAAAGGAATTTGAAAAAGAGTTAGCAAATAAAACTAAGGAACTTGAACAAGAGCTAGTAGATCTAAAGGTCGAAGTTAAAAAGTTCATAAACCAAAGTTCAAAACTTACATTTAAACGTGTTGTTGCACGGTTACTCGCTAAGTTTGGAATTAGATAATTATCGAACTATGAAGTTGATTAAAAAGTATGAAAGAAAATAATAAGGTTATTGTAACTGGTGGCGCTGGATTAATCGGTTCTTATATTAGCGACTATCTCATAAATTCCGGCAGAGACGTCACTGTAATAGATAACTTTTATCGTGGACGAAAGGAATATTTGTCATATTATGAGTCTGTTGATTTTATTGAAAAAGATATCAGGGATTTAACTTGTAGTGACGTAGTCGAAGGGGTTACCCAAGTGATTCACACAGCCAGTAAGGTACTGGGGATAGGGTATTCTGCTTCAAACCAAGTCGAGATGATGACACATAATGATGAAATCACTAATGCGTTACTATCCTATCTTGATCATTTTCCAAATTTGAAAGAGCTGGTAATAATAAGTTCTTCTTGTGTTTATGACGACAATGTTGAGGACTGTAGTGATGAGTATCCGCTTACTGGAACTCCCGAACTTGCAAATGTTGGCTATGGATTAGCAAAACGTTTCTTGGAAGACAAGTGTAGATTGTATGCAAAAGAAAGAGGGCTAAAGTTAATAGTTGTTCGACCATTTAATATTTATGGAGAACGATATACTTGGGCTGGTAAAAACTCTCAAGGTTTGCCATCGCTAGTGAAGAAGCTACTCGACAATAAAGGAAAATTAGAAATTTGGGGGACAGGAAGCCAAAGGCGAAATTATATGCACGCTTCGGATTGTGCTCGAATAATCTGTGAGTTACCCAAGCGACAAACTACAGAATCTGGTACTTATAACGTAGGGCTGAAAGAGACAATTTCCTTGAAGGAACTTGCTGAAAGAATGTGTGCGCTATATGGTTTGGAACCAGAGTTTGTATATCTACATGATATGCCACAGGGCCGTCTCAATAAAATTTGTGACGAAACGTTATTGAGGAATTTATATCCTGATTATGATGATGGATTAGTTTCGTTAGATGAAGGTTTGCTTTCAATGCGTCAATGGTATTTAAAAACGTTTGTTAAAAATAAAAATAAAAATAAATATTAGTGAACCATGCATTAAGCATATTCTGTTCTTTGTATATATTGGTGCCTCCTTACTGATGAAGCACCAATAGTTATTTTTCTGTCAGCCCAATAATTTACTAAGTGTTAACTTTGCCGGTCTTTTCCACGATGCTACTATTTTTGCATGATTAGTAGGGGCTATATCAAGGGTTTTTAGTAGAGCTTCGTGAATGCTCTTATTGTCAGTCTCTGCTATTAAAATATTATCGCCTTGAATTTCTGCTATTGCACTATGCTTTGACACAATGACGTTTTTCTTCATAACTAAGGCTTCTAATGCCGGGAATCCATATCCTTCATATATAGAAGGCATCAATAATGTATGGCAATTTTTGTAAAGCTGTTTAAGTTGGTCATCAGATACAAATCCGCATTGCTCCACTCTCTCTTCAAGATTATATCGACTAATAAGATCGGATATTTTCAAGTCTCCCCAACCATCTCTCCCTACTAAGACAAGGTTAACTTCTTTATTTTTCTTAGAAAACTCGTAAAAGGCTAGAATGATGTTTTGTAAGTTTTTTCTTGGCTCTAATGTCCCAACAAAAAGAAAGTAAGGTGTTGAATCTGATTTAAAGGAGTGATTTTTGCAGTTACTTTGAAGACTACATTCATTTACAAAGCTTCCAGCTCCTGTAGTGGTTATTTTATTTGGGTTAATAGCTAGTTCATTTATCAGCTCTTTCTTTGTGAACTTTGAGAGGGTAATGATGGTATTACTTTGTAGTACGCTAGGTTTGAACAACATTCTTTCTAACAATAGCCCACTTTTATTCATTGTCGAAGGGTGTTTTAACCATACTATGTCATGTATAGTGACGACTTTTTTAATCGATTTATTGAAAGAAAGCATCATTGGTAAGTGATGTCTGGGAGACCAGTAAACGTCAACTTTATCTCTTAGACACCATACAGGAAATAATGTTTGGCTTATTAAAAAGTCAATCAGTTTGTGCCTGACATTACAATGAACAATTCTTACGTTTGCGTAACAACTAAAGTCGGTCAACAATGGTTTACTTGAGTATAGATAGTATTGGTTAATTCTATCTTGTTCAAAAATCTCTCGTAGAACTTCGTTTAAGTACCTTCCAATACCTGTTAGTTTTTCGCTAAGTGGTCTAGCGTCAATTGCTATTTTTTTCACCTAAACCTCTATATATTTGAAAGTATTGTTCGCATTGTTGCTTATTAGTAAATAATCGTTTGAATCTTTCATACGATTTTTGGCCATATTGCTCTGCTAACTTAGGGTTCTCATTCATTTCTTTTAATGCATTTGCAAGAGCTAAGGGGTTGGCAGGTTCAACTATTAGTCCTGTTTTCTGGTGCTGATTCACGTAACTGGAGCCTGTTCCTACTTCGCAGCTAATTAGTGGCTTACCAAATAATTGAGCTTCTAGCAGAGAAACACCAAAAGCTTCACTACGTAAATGAGATGAAAATACGAAAGCTTTGCACAAAGTTAGTAAAGCGACTTTATCGTCTTCGCTTATGAACCCAACGAAAACCACATTTTTCAAGCCAAGTGATTTAGCTTTAGCATGAAGCTGTTTTTCCATTGGACCTTTCCCTGCAATAACAATTGGCAATTTTGATAATGAAGCGGCCTCTAAGAGATGATCTAATCCCTTATAGTATCTTAATACACCTATAAACAGAAAAAACTGTTCGCCAACTTTTTCCTTCCATTTCCTCAATATACTGTTTGAAGGTTGTTTATAATGGCTTTCATCTATACCTAATGGAATTACTTCAACTTTGTTTTTAAATCGAGAAAGATTGTTGCTGGATGTTGCGTACTGGGGCGAGGTTGCGATTAGTTTGTCTACTTTGTCAAGAAAGTTAAGTTCAAGTGGACGATATAAAACCTTTAAAAACTTTTGGCGGATTATATCGGAATGATAAGTAACAATACTTGGCTTATTTAAGAAAAAACCCAATAAGTCACCAGTTGGCCAAGGGTAGTGAAAGTGAATGACATCCGCCCATTTAGCGAGTTCTCGAAATCTTGAAATCAACTGAAATGAAAACCCGTTAGACGCAACCTGAAAACTCTTCTTTACTGTAACGATAGTCACGTTATTTTGCTTATAATCGTCTTTGCTTTCATCTGCCAATGTTAAAACTTTGCTTTCTACCCCATGAGCTATGCACCCTTCGGTAATTGAGCGTATCACTTGCTCAACCCCCCCACTTGTTTCAGGGTAACATGTTCTGTAAACGTGAAGGACTTTCATTTGATCTTGATTCCTAGGTGGTATGTTAAATTCAAATTTTGAAGGTGTTTGAATCGCTGAACTGCATGGATTATAGCTGTGTAAAAATACAGTAACATTGCATGAGATATTCTAGCAATGTTATTATTGACTTATCTAGTACGAACATATGTTTTTCACTCATAACCGAGATTTTTGAGTGGTTTTGTTGCGTAATTAAATTTAGATATAGAGTAACTCTAGGGTTCCAATCTGTTATTTTCGCAGTGTTTCTCAAGTTTTTTGGGTGAAATTTTAAAAATAGGTGGAATGCAGTGAACTGACCTGATCTTATACAGTTTAGATAACAGAATGGAATTAAAAAGGTGAGTTACGACTAATTCAATCACTAAATATGATATTGATCAATAATAATCAGGGCCGAAAAATTACTTATAATTTCTTCGACGTTATATTCTAAGTGGTGACAGCATGCTGTGTGGAATGAAAATCTGGTACGAGGTAAAGCCTCAGGGCAAGATCATGAAAAACCCATATGGAATAAGGGGTAGCGTGAAGTGATGT